>CAMBWG010000057.1 GCA_945871415.1 uncultured Desulfovibrio sp. | reverse complement strand
CTTGTGCAGATAGCGCTTGCGCAGCACGATATCGGTATGGGGTTTGAGCTGCGGTTCGGGCAGCTCCACAGGCATGGTCAGCATGCAAAAGACCTCGTTGTATGGGACACGGAAAGGGGAAGGCACCCCAACGGATGACTTCCCCGATGATGCTTCTCAGTCATGCGCCAAAGGCGCGCCCAGATATATAATCCTCAACGGCCCTTCTGAAAAGGGGCTCCGGTCTTTCCCGGACGTCCGCGCTCTCCGGCGGGGCGACGGGGCCGCTGCGGCGCGGCGTCACGTTCCTCGCGGCGTCCCTGCGGATGCGGCGGACGCGGCGCGCGAGCCTTTTCCGCAGGCACACGCCTGGGCACGGGCGCGGGCAGCACCAGCGCGCCGCTTCTGGCGTCCACGGCGGGCTCCTGCGGCACAGCGGTATGAAGCAGGGCTCCCGAGGGCAGGGCTTCGGCCCGTTCCAGCAGCAGGAGCCCGCGTGCGGAACAGGCATAGCGGGCTTCGCCGCGCAGACCCGGAACCCGGAAGGGCGCGGAAAGAATCCGCACGGCATCCGCCGCGGGCGCTGCGGCTTTATCCGCGGGGACCAGCAGCAGGGGGGCCAGGCTAAGGCTGCTCTTGGCAAGACCCGCCTGTTCCGAAAGCGCGCGGAGCCAGCCGGGCGCGCCGTCGCTGTCAAAGGTGAAGTGGCACCAGCCACGACGCCGATCCGCCAGCAGAGGGCACTCGCCGTCGTGAGGGCAGGGGGCGGGAGAGGACAAACCGCCTTCCAGCGCCAGCGTCCGCAGCCGCATGATGGTCTTGCCTCCCAGACGCGTTCCCGGCTCCACAAAGAGCGCCGCCGGAGCGGGCGCGCCGTCGCCTTCCGGCCCCTCCCAGAGCAGAGGGGCAAGAGCGTCCAGCACACCGGGCAGACGTCCAGCTGCGGCGGCGCTTTCCTCTTCCCTGTCCGCCCCGTCATTGTCGCCGGTCGCGGCGGCCTCGTGATCCGCTCCCTTGCCGTACAGCTCGTTAAGCACATTAGCCGCGCTGACCATCCAGACGGACGGCGCAGCGTCGCCGCCGCGATCCCGCAGCAGACGCGCGGCATGGCGCGGCAGATGTTCCAGCGGGCCGCGCGCGGTCGAAAACGTCCAGGCAAGCGGCTGCCCGGAAAGCTCTGCCCAGACCTGCAAAAGGTGACGCCCCAGATCCAGCGGCAGAGCCGCCGTATCCAGCGCCAGCACGCCCAGCGGCAGAGAGCGCCAGTCGGGCCGGGCCAGCCAGAGCGCCAGCGGCAGCGTCAGCGGGCCGGAACCGGCGTCCAGCAGCCAGGGACGCAGTCCCCGCTCCAGCCAGAGACGGGGATCGGGCAGAGGCAGGGCGGCCAGCAACCGCGCCAGCCGGACAATATTCCACGGCAGAAAATAGTGCATATAGGCGCTGGCAAGCCCCGGCGACCCCCAGTAGGGATGATGCAGCTCCGCGCGATCCACAGTCAGCAGACGGGAAAGATCCGCAATATCGCGGGGAAGGGCCTTACGATGCGCTGTCCGCAACGGTCGCACAGTCGCCAGCGCCCGGGACAGCGTCTCCAGCAGCCGCCGGGCATCCGCGGACAGGGGCGGCAGCAGAGGAGTGGGAGCGGCCCACGGCGAAGGCAGGGGAGGACGAAACTCCCCTTCTCCGGGACGGTCATGACTCCGGGGAGCAGGGCGGGAGGGAGAACGCGGCGCGGAACGCCTGTCGGCAGGGGGACGGGAATGGGGAGGCATGCGGCACATCCTTTGACAGAAGGGGACGAAAAAAGGCGTCAGCGCCAGACAAAACGCATATGCCGGACATAGGCTTCATGAAAATCGGGAGCATCCGTCAGCGACAGCAGGCGCGCGCCTTCACAGAGACGACGCAGCGCGACGCGGGCCTGTTCGTCTACGGCAAGCAATGCCGCCCCGTCAAGGGAGCTGTTGCCCACCGCCCGCACACGTCCGCGAAGAATCGCGGGCAGGAAGCCAAGACGCGCCAGACTGTCCGGCCGGACATGCTCTCCAAGCGCGCCGCCAAGACAGAGACAGGCCAGATCGGACGCGGCCAGCCCGGCTCCTCGCAGCAGAGTTTCCAGCCCCAGCGAAAACGCGGCCTTGACCTTAAGCAGTTCCTCCACATCGGCGGCGGACAGCCAGAGGCCCGCGGGCAGGGGCAGGCGGACACCCGAAGGAGACGTTTCCATGCGGGAGGCCAGCGCCCGCGCCACGGGCATGCCGCCCTCGGGCGAGCGGAAACGACCGTCCTCGTCGAGGATGCCGAGCTGCAGCAGAACGGCCAGCAGCGAAAGATAGCCGGTGGCGCTGATACCCGCAGGCAGCGGCCCGGCGGCGGGAGGGGCGACGCGGCCCGGCTGCCCTGTGCCGTCGGCAATGCGGCGTCCGTCCGCGGTTTCCCCGACGAGTCCCAGAGGCGAAAGGGAAAAATCCGTGATGCTGTCCGGCCCGGCCATATATCCGCATTCCGGGCCGATGCCCTCCAGAGCGGGCCCCAGTGGTACGCTGGTCAGAAACAGACGATCTTCGTTGTCCAGCAGCGCCAGCTCTCCATTGGTGCCCATATCCGCCAGCACAAGGGGACGCGGGATGTCCGCCGCCATCAGCGCCGCCACCCCGGCGCTGATGTCACCACCCACAAAAGGCGCGGGCAGGGGCGGAATATAGACGGGCGGCAGCCCCGGCACATTCTCCCGGCTGTCCCCCTTATGACTGCGGCGATAGGGCGCGGCGCACAGGCCGGAGATGTCACGATCCAGAAAAATGTCCGTCATGGCCGTATTGCCCGCCACACAGAGACCGGAGACCCTGCCCGCGCCTTCCCCGGCCAGCTGCCGGACAAGCTCCCGCAGGGACTCCCGGACACGGGAAGCCAGTCGGGCCCGGGCAGCAGGCTCCCGCGCCGCGGCCAGACGCGACATGACGTCGGCCCCCGCGCCCGCCTGCGGATTGAGAAAATGTCCGTCGGCAACAACGTCCCCGTCCTGCGTCAGAGCGCGCCACCAGACGGACGTAGTGCCGAGATCCACGGCCAGCGCCAGAAGACGCGCGTCGTCGGCCCCGCGAAACAGCCGACGGGAAGCCCGGACGGGCGGACGCGGCACATCCAGCGTCAGCTCCGGGACTTCAGGCACGCTGTGGCGACAGGCCAGACGCCAGCCCGCGGCCACGGCATCCTCGCCGAGCAGGCGCGTTTCTTCCGGCTGCGGCGGCAGGGCTGCGGCCTGTGTCGCAGCCACCCGCACGCGGCAGCGGCCGCAACGCCCCAGACCGGAGCAGAGGGGAACAGGCGGCACAAGGCCGGACAACCAGACCGCCCGCGCCAGATTGTCGCCGCTGTCGGCAACGCACTCTCCCGCTGTTTCCCGCTGTGTTCCGTCCGTGTCAGAAAAACGAAGCAACAAGCGCATTACGGACTCCTTTTTACTGCGGCCCGTCATCTTCTCCGCGGCGTCCAGAGCATTTTCAGTTTGAAACTCGTTGCGTTTCAAACCATAAGGCCTGTCGTTTCGCGGAAAAAACGCGGTTTTCCCGCTCACTTCGGGCGGAGCGGCGCTGTGCCGCCGCCCCGCGTTTTGCCTTTTTCAAAGGCAAAATGCTCCAGCTCTCTTTCAGCGCGGCCTTTTCAACGGACTTGCCAAAGTGGCCTTGTTCTTGCATTCTACGCATCAGTGCGGGAGCGTCGGCAAGCTGACGCCTCTTGTGACGAAGCCTGCGGCTTCGCGTTCGGCAATTCCCCTTCTTCCCGGAAGAAGGTTCAGTGTAAAAGGGATGTTCGATGAACAAAGTACTGGCGCAAGATGAAGTTGATGCCCTGTTGCGGGGGCTTACCGGCGGCGAAATCGACACGGCCAAGGACGACGCGGAAGAAGAGGGCGATATTGTCGCCTTTGACCTTGTCAATCAGGATCGCATCATCCGCGGGCGCATGCCGGTTCTCGAAATCGTCAATGACCGTTTCGCCCGCCTGTGTACCAATGCCCTGTCCAATGCCGTACGCAAGCGTGTGGAGCTCAACCCCATTTCCATTGACATGACGAAGTTCGGCGAGTTCATCCGCTCGCTGCCCGTGCCCACATCCATCAATATTTTCAAGATGGACCCCCTGCGCGGCAATGCCATTATGGTTGTGGACTCCCGGCTTGTCTTTGCTCTGGTGGAAAATATTTTCGGCGGTTCCGGCAGTCAACCCAAGATCGAAGGCCGCGAGTTCACGCGCATCGAGCAGGCGGTCGTCGACCATATCGTCAAACTGGCGCTGGAAAATATGGAAGAATCCTGGCGGCCGGTGCACGACGTAAAGCTCGAACTGGTGCGCAGCGAAATCAACCCGCAGTTTGCCGCCATTGTGCCGCCCAGCGACGTGGTGGTTGTCATCACTTTTGAAGTGGAACTGGACACCGCCCTGGGTTCCATGATTGTCTGTCTGCCCTATGCGACCATTGAACCCATCCGCTCCAAACTGCACGCCAGCTTCCAGACGGAACGACTTGAAGTTGACCACGCCTGGGTGGCCCGCCTCAAGGAACGTCTCATGGAAACGCCCGTGGAACTGAAGGTGCACTTCGGCAGCACGACCATTACCGGCAATCAGCTGCTGCGCATGCAGGTCGGCGACGTTCTGGTGCTGGATACCGACGTGGAAGATCTGCTGCCCTGCACCGTTGCCGGCGTCAAGAAATACGAAGGTATAGCCGGTACGGCCAAGGCTATGAAGTGTTTCCAGATCGTCAAGGAAATGGAGCCGCAGTACACTTAGAGCGTTTTACCTTTTTCAAAGGTAAAACGCGAGGCGGCGGCACAGCGCCGCCCCGCCTGACCACGCGCCTGTTGCAGGGGAAAGCTCTTTTCTGAGGAGAAATCAGGGAGCTTTCCCTTTTTGTCGAAGACGGCTGCACGCTGACGCGGCGGCAGCTCCGACAAAGACGGCGCCGGACATCCCTGCTGCGGCAACGCTGGTTCCCGGCCGATACCCCGGAGGCTTTCGTGTCCCTTTCTCTCATCATTCCGGTGCTGCTGGCAGCCCTGCTGCACGCCACCTGGAACAGCATCGTCAAGGGCGGGCAAAACAAGCTCTACGAATCGGCCATGAACTGCCTCGGCGGCGGACTGGCCGCGCTCTTTTTTGTGCCGTTCGTGTCCTTTCCCGCGCCGGAGGCATGGCCGCTGCTGGCGCTGTCCTGCCTCTGCCATCTTACGTATTATATCTGCATTGCGGCCGCCTACCGCGAAGTGGATCTTTCCGTGGGCTACACCATCATGCGCGGTACGGCCCCGCTGCTCACGGCGCTGTTTATGACGGCCTGGGGCGCGCCGCTTTCCCCGGCGGGCTGGCTCGGCCTGCTGACCATCTGCGCGGGTATCGGCTGCCTGACGCTGGGGCATCACCCGCCGACAAAACGCGGCCTCCTGCTGTCGCTGCGCACGTCGTTCATCATCATGGGCTATACGCTGGCCGACGGCTTCGGCGCACAGCACAGCGGCGACGCCATCGGCTATGCCTGCTGGATCTTCGTTCTCAACATCTTCCCGCTGCACATCCTCATCCTGTGCAGAAACGGCAAAGACTATCTGCACTATTTACGCGGCCGCGCTCTGCCCGGCCTGTCCGGCGGCGCATGTGGTCTGGCATCCTACGGCATCGCCATCTGGGCCATGACGCAGGCGCCCATTGCCCTGGTGGCGGCCCTGCGCGAAACATCCGTCATTTTCGGCATGCTGCTGGCCATCGCCTTTCTTGGCGAACGCTTCTCCGCCCTGCGGGCGCTGGCCGTCGTGCTCGTCGCCTGCGGCGGCATGCTGCTCAGACTGGCCTGACGCCGTTCGTTGTCGCAAGGCCTTTTCCCTTTTCGACGTGCAGCAGCGGAAACAAGGGGCATGTTCCCACGACAACGTCCCGGCATGCCTGAAAACCAGCCGCACCAGTCATACGGCCTGTCGCTTCGTGGGAAAAAACATGTTTTTTCGCTCAGGCCGGGCGGCGCTGTGCCGCGACCTCGGGCTTTACACCTTCAAAAGTAACATGCTCTATCCCCGATGGAAGATGCGCGGCGAACGACGTTCCGCCTCAGGCAGATGCCCGCGCGCAAAACCCAGCGTCAGCGTGCTGACCAGCCGGAAGTCTTCCGGCACATGATAGCGGGCCTTTATCTCACTCCGGTTCATGAAGGACTCGGCAAAACCGATCCAGCAGGTTCCGAGTCCCTGCGCATACGCCGCCAGCATGATATTAGCCGTACACAGGCTGGCGTCATAGACATACCAGTGCGAAGCGGGATCGCCGTACACAGCCACCAGCGCGGGGGCATTATAAAAAATATTGTAGGAATCCTTTCGCAGCCATTCCTCATACTGCGCCAGCCAGGGTTCTTCCGCCAGCCGGGGCAGCAGCCAGGCCTTGATTTCGTCGGACAAGGCACGTAACGCCTCCCGCCCTTCCAGAACCGCAAAACCCCAGGGCTGCATACCCGAACCGGTAGCCGCCTTTGTGCCGAGGCGCAGCAATTCGTCAATCACTGCCTCAGGCACGGGCTTTTCTTCATAGGAGCGGCAGGAACGCCGCCCGACGATACACTGCAGGGCATCCATCGCAAACCTCCTTCACAGCGCATGAATCAGGAGAACGCTGCATAAAAAACGCGACGCCTGCGGCGGACATCCTCGCAGCACGTCGCGTTTCTCAAAAATCCAAGACAAAACGCGCTGGCGTATTTTCAGTTTGAAACGCTGCGCGTTTCAAACCATACGGTCTGTCGTTTCGCAGAGAAAAGCGCTGTATCGCCGCCTCGCGTTTACTTTTTTCACAGGTAAGACGCTCTAATCCAGAATATAGCGCATGGGATTAACGGGCACGCCGTTAAGCCGTACCTCATAATGCAGATGCGGCCCGGTCGCGCGGCCGGTCATACCCACATAGCCCACGACCTGCCCGCGCCGCACCCATTGTCCCTGCTCCACGACAAAGCGCTGCATATGGGCGTACTTGGTGACAATGCCCGAGCCGTGATTCACTTCCACGCTGTTGCCATAGGCGCCGTCGCGTCCGGCCTGCTGCACCGTACCTTCCGCGGTGGCAACAATGGGCGTTCCGCTGCGGGCGCTGATGTCTATCCCCTTGTGGAACTGCACCCTCCCGCCCCCGAAGGGAGAACTGCGACTGCCGAACGACGAGGAGATAAAACCGTTGGTGGGCCAGATTGTCGGCAGCGAAGCCAGCGTGTCCTTATGTTCCCGCAGCGCACGCAGCAAATCCTGCTGCACGACCTCTTCCAGCCGGGTACTTTCCTGAAGGGAAGAGAGAAACTCCTGAATCTTGCGTACCGCCAGTTCCTGGCGGTGCATGGGCACATAGGTGCGCGCAAAGGACGTTGCCGCGGGACCGCTGGTCTCGGGCACGTCCTTTTCCATATTCATCATGATGCGCAACTTGGCGTCAAAGTTGCGCACACGCTCCAGATCATCGGAAATCTCGTCTATGCGCCCGCTGATGCCGCTGAGACGGCGACGCTGTTCCTCAAGCTGCCGGTTGCCGGCCTCCAGCTCGGAACGCAGATGACGATTTTGCAGCCACTCGCGCCACAGCCAGACATTGCAGGCCAGCACCGCCGTAAAAACAAGCACGACAAGAACGCAGAACCAGCCCCGCATACGCATGTTGCGGCTGCCGCTGGAGCCTTCCCTGAAAATGACGATGTGGTATTTGCCGAAAAGCATATCGCTCCAGATATACGGTAATGCGCTCCGAACCGCAACAGAGGGAGCGGGGCTCCAGGGCAGGACGCATTACGCTTTTTGGAGCATTTTATTTTTTCAAAGATAAAAGGCTCTGGAGCATTTTCAGTTTGAAACGCTGTGCGTTTCAAACCATACGGCCTGTCGTTTCGCGGAAAAAACGCTGTTTTTCCGCTCAGTTCGGGCCGGGCAACACCGTACTGCCGCCTCGCGTTTCACCTTTTTCAAAGGTGAAACGCTCTAATGCCGCGCCACATGGAGCAGAGGAACTCCCCACAAAGATCGCCGGGCCAGATAAAACACCAGCATGCAGTTGGCAAAGGCCAGCACGTCGGAAACCGGCAAAGCCAGCCAGACGCCGTCCACCCCCAGAAAACGCGGCGCAATCAGCACGCAGGGAATCAGGTAGACGCACTGACGCGAAAGCGCCAGAAAGGCCGACAGCCCCGCCCGACCGATGGACTGGAAAAAATTGCTGATGATGATCTGCGCTCCCACAAGCGGCATGGCCAGCGCGCAGAGCCGCAGACCGCGCACGGCATGTCCGGCCAGCGGTCCGTCTTCGGAAAACATACCGATGATGGCCTCAGGAAAGAGCTCTGCGGCAAGAAAGCCCGCGCTTGTTATCACCGTGCCCGCCAGTACGCCGATCCGCAGCGCCGCCCTGACGCGCGTAGGCCGCCGCGCGCCGAAGTTGTATCCCAGCACCGGCTGCATACCCTGCGACAGCCCCATGACAATCATGGCGAACAGAAAGAGCACGCGATTGATCAGACCAAAGGCGCCAATGGCGGCGTCGCCGCCGTGCTGCTTCAGCACGATATTGATGATCCCCACCACGGCGCAGGCGCACAGGCTCATCAGGCAGGGAGCAAGGCCGATGGCCGCCACGGCACAGACGGTCTTTCTGCGCAACCCCCAGAATCCGCGCACAAAGTGCAGGGACGAAGACGGCCTGCAAAAATGTGACAGCACCCATACCAGTCCCACGGCCTGCGCGCACAGGGTTGCCAGCGCCGCGCCAAAAATCCCCCAGTCCAGCCACCAGATCAGCACGGGAGCAAAGGCGGCGTTACAGACCACCGTCAGTATCAGGGAGCACATGGCCCTGTAGGGGTAACCGCTGGCCCGCATGATATGCGTCAGATTGAACAGGCTGTAGCCAATGGGCAGAGAACACAAAAAAACGCGCATAAAATCGCGGGCCGGTTCAAGCGTCTGCGCGCTGGCGCCGAAAAGCAGCAGCACCGGGTCCAGCACCGCCATGCCCGCACAACAGAAAACGACGCCGACAATCACATTGAGGATCGCCACGTTACCGAGCACCCGGCGCGCCCCGTCCATGTCTCCGGCTCCCATGCGGATGGAACAGACGGCAGCCCCGCCGACGCCCAGCAGCATACCGAAGGCAAAGGCCACATTCATCAGGGGAAAGGCCACGCCGAGCGCCGTCAGAGCCTCCGGCCCCACCCAGCGGCCAATGAAAATACTATCGACAATATTGTACAGCGAAACGGCAATCATCCCCGCAATGGCGGGCAGGGAATAGCGAAGCAGCAGTCCGGCGACAGGAGCCGATCCCAGGGCGGCGGCCCCTCCGGCAGAACGAGATGAAGGCATCGACATTTTTTCCATATGGCTCCCCCGGGTTGCATCGCAGGGTCACAGGAGCGCTCCCGACAGAGAAGGACAGGGGATGCGCCTGCCGGGCGCGACCAGAGCATTTTCAGATTGAACCGCTGTGCGTTTCAACCATACGGCCTGCCGTTTTGCGGAAAAAACACGGTTTTCCGCTCACTTCGGGCCGGACGGCGCAATGCGCCGCCTCGCGTTTCACCTTTTTCAAAGCTAAAACAATCCATGGACGGACACGCCGGCCCGTCCGCGCATACTTCCAGGCATGGAATATAAAAAGAAATATTTTATTCAAACTATAGATAACGCTTACCTTTTACAAATATTCTTTTAGGCTCTTGACTAGCTGAGAGGGTTTTCTCTGAGCATTTTCAACACCAGAAGGTA
>CAMBWG010000056.1 GCA_945871415.1 uncultured Desulfovibrio sp. | reverse complement strand
TTTCTGGCTTCCCCCTGTTCTTCTTTGCACCTCTCCCAACGACAAAGCGCCCCTGAGCCGGAACCCGGCACAGGGGCGTTTCTTGTAAACGTCTATTTTTCTTTCCATCAACGCCGGAAAAACTGGCGGCTCTCCCCCCGCACAACCGGGGGACGGTTATTCCCGGAATGCCGTCTGCGTTCCCGCTCTCGTCCATCCTCCCCAAACAAGCCTTTACGGTTCAATATTTTTCATAGTTGCGGCACGACCGGCGACAACGAGAGTATCACCGGTATGCAGGACGGTATGCGCGGGCGGAACAAAAGCAAACTCACGCTTGCCGGCAGAACGAATACCCATGACGACAACCCCGAACTGCCGGATGAGATCCAGCTCAACCAGCGATTTACCATGCCACTTGTGTACGGTCAGTTCCTGAATGGCTATGCCGCCGTATTTAGGAATCAAGTCCAGCATACCGGGATTGGTCAGCTGATGGGCAGCCATGACGGCGGCTTCTGTTTCCGGCACGATGGCCCTGTCCACATGCAGTCGATGCAAAATTTTACGGTGTTCCTCATTGGATGCCTTGACCCAGATTTTCGGTCCTCCAAGCTCCTGAACGTTAAGGGTGATAATCAACGACTGCTCAAAACCCTCGCCCACACAGATAACGACCCAGTCCAATTCCTGAAAATGCAGGGAGCGCAGCACGCTGACGCTGGTGGCATCGGCCTTGTACACCGAATGGAGCAACTCTTCGGCAACCTGCACACGCGCCTCGGAAAGATCCAGACCGACAACGGTATGTCCGAGAGAAACAAGGGTCGTCGCCATGCGCAAACCAAATTTCCCCAAACCTATCACGCCAATTTCCAAGAGAGTCTCCGTTGCGCCGCCGCATTTCTGTGCGCCCGGTCCAGGGGCGGACCGGACAGACCGCCAGAAAGGCAGCGGAAAAAAGTCGCTATTCCGGCAATAAAGTGACCTGCCGGGCAGGCACAAGAGCGAAAACCTGCCTGCCTTCCTGAAGATGCCACTTCCCTAGCGGCAGACTTTCGGGAGCCGCATGCAGGGGCGTGCCGTCAGACAAATTCAGCAAAACAAAAGTTTCGCAGGCATCACGATGCACGGCCTGCACGGTAGCCGCAAGAATATTGGCCACGCTGACCTGCGGACGTTCCGAGCCGACAGCCAGAGAAATGCCTTCCGGCAAAATCTGTACGCTCACGACCTGATTTTCATGAAGCTCCAGACGCGCGGCCAGGGGCGGAGGGCAGAGTGACACCAGCCGCAAGCCCGAAAAGGAAGTGACTTCCACTTCAACCATACGCAGTCCCACCGCAAGACGGGAAACAACGCCGACGATAATATTTTCATTATCCGGCATGGAATGCTGCGAACGCAGTACGCGACCGGCCTCCCCATCGGAAAAACGCAGAAAGGCTTCCAGCTGCGCTGCGTTCTGCTGTCCCAGAAATTTCTGGACCAGCGGCAACGGCACATGCTGCCGCAACAATTCCAGACCGCGCGAATATCGCAGCGCGCGCGGCCCCACCAGCGCCGACGGCAAAGAAAGCGGCGCGGCCACGGAATAAAACTGCTTACGCACAAAGCCCTGATCAAGGTGCAGAAAATCAGGTTCTGCCGCTTCCGGCAGACTTGCAATGCGCCTGATGGCACGCATGGCCACAAGCGGCAGCAGCACGGAACGAGGAGCGGAACCTTCCACGCGCACCATGCCGGTTGCGCAGTCAATGGCGCTGACAGGCAAATCCAGCGCCTCTCCAAGACGCAACCCCGCATAACGCACCAGCAGGAAAACAAGATGCAGGCGCGCCCGGGCGATCCTGCGACCGGGACTGGTTGCCTGAGATTCCCATTCTTCCCAGCGTACCGTCAGAGCCTCCAGCTGCGGGCTCGTCAAATGCGAAGGTTCGGATTTTTGGGGAGTAGGCATGGGGGCAGCATACGCGTTTGCCCGGCCCCTGTCACGACGGGAAAAGGCCCGCTGCGGGCAGAGCAGACGGGCCTCGGGGGAGAGAAAAGGAGAGAGGAGGGAGAGAAGGAGCTCTATGGAAGGCGGAGCGGCAACGGGGTTCGCAGAGGGCGACGAACCCGTCAGGGATGCCGCTCCAGCCTTCACTCAACCTGTGCTAGTAGCAGCCTCCGCAGCCGCCACCATAGCCACCACCGTACCCGCCGCCATGCCCGCGATGTTGCAGTTCAAACGTCGCCGTCGGCACCGGCGACCAGGCGTGGGCCATACCGCCACCCAGCAGGAAGGTAACGGCAAGGAAGGAAAGTACAAGACTGGCTAGTTTCATGAGGGGGCTCCTTTCGGTTTCGCCAGACATATTGCAGGAGGCGTGCCAGACAAATACAAAAAGAAGCCACAGTTTCAAATACCCCGAAAAAACAACATATTAACTATTTCATCGCACAAAAAGACACCGTACATTCCCTCACAACCACACTGCCGGACAGCAGGGTGGTCAGTTTTTATCCAGCAGAGGTGTGCGCTGTCTGCATAGAATTTTTACACCTGTCCAGAGCTTGAACAGTTTGCAGACAAGAAAAACGAAAGGCCCGTAAAAAACGCATCCGGGAAAGGAAAAGAGTGCCGCCAAAAGCATTTTCAACTGAAACACACAGAGTTTCAAACCATACGGCCTGTCGTTTCAGTGCGCGGGTTTTGGGGAAGATGGGGGAGTTTGAGGGGGAAGAAACCCCTTTTTGCCGCAAGCAAAAGGGGTTTCTTCCCCCTCAAAAAAGTAATACATCCTGAGTCTAGATCGCCGCATCCAGCAAAAGGTTGTCGCGGTGGATGACCTCGGGGTAATGGGCATCGCCGAGAATGGCGGCGACCTCATGGCGGCGCAGGCCCATGATTTTACGCAGCTCCCCGGCGGCATAATTGGTCAGACCTACGCCCAGCGAGGCCTCCGGGCCGTCGCAGCCCAGCCGGGCCACGCGCACGAGCGCGCCTTTCTGAAAGGCGCCGTCCACACGACGCACCCCTCCGGGCAACAGGCTGCCGCCCTTCTCCGAGAGGGCGTCGGCCGCGCCTTCGTCCACCCAGAGCGTTCCCGCCGGATCAGACTGATAGGCCAGCCAGAACTTGCGGCGGGAGATGGCATGCTCCGCGGGGCGTACCCATGTTCCGACATCCTCGCCCGCCAGCGCGCGCCCGATAATGTCTTTCTGCCGCCCCGGCAGAATCAGCGTGGGGACCCCCAGCTGCGACGCGCGCCGCGCCGCCAGCAGCTTGGAATACATGCCGCCGGTGCCCACAGAGGTCTTGCCGCCGCACAGACGCCCGAGATCCAGCCGCGACACGTCATCAATGCAGGAGAGAATCTGCGCATCGACGTCGGTATCGGGATTGGAGGCGTAGACGCCGGGCGCGGATGTCAGATTGATATAGAGATCCGCGCCCACAAGGTTGACCAGCAGACTGGCAAGACAATCGTTGTCGCCGAACTTGAGTTCACGCACGGAAACCGTGTCATTCTCATTAACGATGGGCAGAGCGTCCCAGGAAAGCAGTTCGGCAAAGGTGTTGCGCGCATTGAGGAAGCGGGTACGGGCCCGCAAATCGTCACGCGTCAGCAGGACCTGCGCAACCGGGATGCCGTAGGGACGCAGTACCTTGTCCCAGAGACGCATGAGCTGCCCCTGCCCCAGAGCCGCCGCGGCCTGACGGGCAGCCAGTCCCTGCGTATCGCAGCTGCGCCCATGCCGGGCCAGCGCCCGTCGCCCAGCGGCGACGGCGCCGGACGAAACCAGAACGACCTTGCGGGCGCCGTCGCTGCCGCGCAGGGTTGCAAGCTGCCGGGCAAGGTCAGCCATAACGCTGTCCGACAAACCGTCCGCATCGGACAATACGGCACTGCCGACCTTTACCACCACAAGGCGCGCCCGATGCAGGCACCGCTGCCGCTCTTCGCGCCAGTCTTCCGTCTGCGACATGCTGTCCGCTCCTTATTCGCGGGTATAGATAACTTCGATATCCGGGAACTCTTCTTCGTCCAGACTTTCGATTTCCTCGAAATGATGGAGCGGTTCATGCGGCGCAACCTCGTCGCGCAGTCGCCACATGGCAGTCACCAGCGGTTCGATACCGATACCGTCACGGGCCGAAATAAAGAAGATCTCACGGCCGTCAGCTTCGGCACGCGCCTTGAGCGCCGCAAGGCGTTCTTCGTCAACCAGATCGATCTTATTGACGACCTCAAGCTGCCGACGCGCCGCCAATTCCTCGCTGAAGCTGTTCAATTCCGTATTGATAAGATCGAAACCGGCCCAGGGATCGTCTTCGCCGATATCCTCTATACTAAGGATATGAACGAGGAAACGCGTCCGCTCCACATGCTTGAGAAAACGGATACCAAGCCCCTGCCCTTCGTGGGCGCCCTCGATAAGGCCCGGAATATCGGCAATGACCATGCGTCGATCCGGATCGTACTCGTCAATCATCACGCCGAGGTTCGGCGTCAGCGTTGTAAAGGGGTAAGCCGCAATCTTGGGGCGGGCCGCTGAAACCTGAGAAATAAAGGTGGACTTGCCGGCATTGGGCAGTCCCAGCAGTCCGGCATCCGCCAGAATCTTCAGTTCCAGACGCAGCTCGGCCTCTTCGCCGGGCTCGCCGCTCTGGGCGAATCTCGGGGCGCGCATGGTGGCGGACTTGAAATGCTCGTTGCCCTTGCCGCCTCTGCCGCCGCGCGCGGCCACGGCTTCCGCGCCGGGTTCGCTCAGGTCGGCAAGAAGGTACTCCCCTTCGGGACCGCGGCCATAGACCAGCGTTCCCACGGGCAGATTAAGAACAAGATCCTCGCCCTTGCGGCCGTCGCACTGGCTGCCCTGACCGGGTTGTCCGTTCCGGGCTTCGTAAACGCGCTTGAGCCGAAAATCGTAGAGAGAAAGAAGGCGCGGCTCGGCGCGCAGGATTACTGAACCGCCGTCGCCGCCGTTGCCGCCGTCCGGTCCGCCGCGCGGCACAAACTTTTCACGGCGGAAGGACACACAGCCATGCCCGCCCTTGCCCGCCTTGACCAGAATTTTTGCTTCATCGACAAATCGCATAGTTGCTCCCGAGGCAGGTTACTGGGTAGGCAAAGCGCCGCCCAGACAACACGAAAGGGGAAGAAGTCTTGCGACTCCTTCCCTCTTCAAAACTTGTGCGGATTCCCGAGCCTTAGGCGGCAGGGGCTTCCACATGCACGCGGGTAAGAACGCGACGCTTGCGAATGAACTTTTCAAAACGCACGACGCCGTCGATCTTGGCGAACAGAGTGTAATCCCTGCCCATACCCACATTTTCGCCGGGGTACACACGGGTACCCAACTGACGCACCAGAATGTTGCCGGCCAGAACGGCCTGCCCGCCGAAGCGCTTGACGCCGCGTCGCTGGCCCGCGCTGTCGCGGCCGTTGCGCGAAGAACCGCCTGCTTTCTTATGAGCCATGATATACTCCTTGCAAGGGCTTAGTCCGGTACGACGCTGTACGCCGCACCCGAAAAACTAGCCGTTGATGCTTTTGACGCGGATGGTCGTGTAGTCCTGACGATGACCGCGCAGCTTGCGCGAATCGTTGCGCCGCCAGCGCTTGAAGACCATCACCTTGGCTCCGCGGCTGTGCTCCACCACTTCGGCGGTCACGGCGGCTCCGGCGACGTAAGGAGCACCGATCTTGCAATCGGCGCCACCGATCATCAGAACCTTATCCAGCTTCACTTCGCTGCCGGCAGCAGCCGCGAGCTTTTCCACAACAACTTTGGAACCTTCTTCAACGCGGTACTGTTTGCCGCCCGTTTCGATAATCGCGTACATGGTGTAACCTCCGAAAAGAGAGAGGTCTATTTGCCCCAGACTCGGAAAAATGTCAAGTGTCGCATGAAAGTTTTTCGTGGTTCCGCCCTTCCCGTCGGAAGCGGCGGCCCCTCCGGCCTTGGCAAGGAGTCCTCTTCCCTGTTATGTTGCGAATTCCTGCGCATTGCGTCAGCGCGCGCCCACTATAAGGAAGGATGGCAAAATGCACAATGCCCCGCAAGAAACTTTTTCCTGCGACATCCTGTCGTTGAGCCATGACGGGCGCGGCGTCGCCCGGCCGCAGGGACGGGACGGCCCGGTTGTCTTCGTAGCCGGGGCCCTGCCGGGACAGCAGGTGCAGGCCCGCGTGCTGCGTCGCAAGTCCCGCCATGTGGAAGCCGACTGCATCAAAGTTCTGCGCCCCGCTCCTGACGCCGTCCCCCCGCTGTGTCCTCATGCCGACACCTGCGGCGGCTGTCCTCTGCAGCGCATGCCCTATGCGGCCCAGCTCCGGGCCAAGGAAGATCTGCTGCGCCAGACGCTGCGCCGCATCGGCGGTCTGGACGACTCGCTTGTGGCTGCCCCTCTGGCATCGCCGCTGACACGCGGCTTTCGCAACAAGATGGAATTTGCCTTCGGCACGGATGCCGGAGGACGTTTGCTGCTGGGGCAGCGACGCCGCAGCGGACACGGCGTCGTGCGTGTGCCGGAGTGCGCGCTGATGCCGTCCTTTGTGCTGCGGCTGGTGGAACGGATTGAACGGCTGGCGGCTGATTCCGGGCTTCCGGCCTGCAGCCCGCCGAGCCGGCGCGGCGGTCGGCAGGCTCATGCCGGATTCTGGCGTAATGCCGTGCTGCGCCTGCACTGGACGGAGCCGCAGGCCCCGCGGCCGGACGATCCGGCCGCCTATGCCGACGAAACGCGCTGGCGCGCGGCAGTTCTGCTGCTCACGTCCCCGGGCGATACGACACAGCGCCGCAGCGTGCGCCGGCTTGCCGAAACACTGCTCCGGGACGCCGCCGGCCTGACGCATGTAATTCATGAGGAACGCGCCGCCCACGACGGACAGGTACGGGGCGAGCGCCGCATTCTTGCCCTGAGCACACTGCCGGGAAAAAACGACTCCCCCCTTCTGCGCCTGCCGCTGCTGGGGCACTGTCTGGAGCTGGATATTGCCTCTTTTTTTCAGGTCAATACGGTCGCGGCCCAGTTGCTGGCGGGTCTGGCGGTCCACGCCGTGCGCGGCACGCTGCCCGCAAGCGCGGGGGAGGCCCTGACGCCGCCGGCAACTCCCTCTCCGGGCTCGCTGCTGGACCTGTACTGCGGCGCGGGCGCCCCCGGCCTGTTGTGCATGGATGCCGACGCACACCTGGACGGCATAGAATATGACGCCCGTGCAACCGAGCTGGCGGCCCGCAATGCCCGCGCGCTCTCCCGGCAGGCCCGCTATCAGGCGGGCGACGCGGCCCGGCTTGTCCGAAAGCTGTCCGCGGATCACGACGTCATTCTTGCGGATCCGCCCCGCGCCGGTATGGACGCGCAGGTTATCACGGCGCTGGAGCAGCAGAAGGCGTCCCGTCTCATCTATATATCCTGCAATCCGGCGACGCTGGCACGGGACGCCGCGCAGCTGAGCCGCAGCTGGACTCCCGAAGCCTTTCAGCCGGTAGATCTTTTTCCGCACACCCCGCATCTGGAATGCGTCAGCCTCTGGCAGCGCAGGAACTGACAAAGCAGAAACAATGCCCGGCGGGCAGTGAACCTGCGGGGGCGTGTCAACGCTTTTAGCGCAAATGCGTTGACGGAACATCCCTGCTGTGATAATCTGCACACGTTATCGCCATGATGGCGACGGCGACAAGACTACGCGTTCCGCAGCCGCAAGGAGCCTGCATGTCCTTCAAGGATATTCTCGATCAACAAAGACACGGCATGGAAGCGGCGGCATCTACCGGGACCATCGGTCTGCACCTTGTCAGCGGTCCTCTTGTGGGCGTCGCTATAGGCTTCGGCCTGGACAGCTGGCTGGGCACCGGCCCGTGGATGAAAATAATTTTTCTTTTTGTGGGCATCGGCGCGGGTTTCCTTAATGTATATCGGGATTCCCGCCGTCTGCTGCAAAAAATGGCTGCGGAAGACGCCCGGCGAACCGGTGCGATCAAGGTCGAAAAAACCAACGGAGAACACAAGGATGCCTAATCCCTGCGATGCATGGCTGCAACGGCGGGGCATAGCGCATCCGGTAATCACGCCGGTGGTTCGTAATGTGCTGTTGATCGCGCTGCTGCTGCTGGCAGTCGGCGCCGCAGCATGGAACTGGCGTCCCTGGCCCCTGTGGACAGGCGTCGGGACAGCCATGTCAGCCTGGATTTTTTGGGGGCTTGCCCGCTTTTTTCTGCGCCGCCCCCTAGGCGAATACAGTACCGCATTTTTGCGCGTGGTGCTGCTGCGCTTCGGCGCGCGGATGCTGGTGCTTGCGGTGGCGGTTTATGTGGCCCTCGTGGAGTGCGCGGCGCCGCCATTCGCCCTTGTCGGAGGACTGACGGCCGGTTTTGCCGTCGCACTGGCGACGTTCGCCCTGGCCTCGCGGCCGGCGACACGACGCTGACCGACAGCGGGTTCTGACCCGTCGCGGACAGAGGGCAGCGTTTGGGGGAGCTCAGTTTCACCCATGCTGTAGGTGTACTGGGGATTTAACCGAGGGAGGCTTGACTCATGGCTGGTGGATTGCCGCATCCGGTATTGCTGTCCACATTCTGCAATATGGATGAAATTGTCATCAATGGACAGACGCTGGAATTCAAGCATGTATTCTACTCGTGGGTGTGCATCGCCCTGCTGGTGGTGGTTTCTCTCATCGTCCGCCGCCGCTTGAAAATGGTGCCCTCGGGCATGCAGAATTTCTTTGAAACGCTCATCGATACCATCGAGAACTTCATCTGCACGACCATGGGCGAGGCAGGCCGCAAGTATGTGGGGCTGCTGACCGGTATCTTCATCTACATCTTCGGCATGAACCTCATGGGGCTTGTGCCGGGCTTTGATGCGCCGACGGCCAACCTCAATACCACTGTCTGCATGGCCGTCTTCGTCCTGCTGTTCTACAATGCCGTTGGTCTGGCCCGCTGGAAGCATCACTATATCCATCACTTCACCGGTCCTTCCAAGGCGTTGATCCCGCTCATGTTCCCGCTGGAAATCGTTTCGCACCTCTCGCGTCCGGTTTCTCTCTCTCTCCGTCTTTTCGGCAACATCCGCGGTGAAGAAATCGTTATGGTGCTCTTCTTCGTCATGGCGCCCATTCTCGGCACCATCCCGATCTACGCCCTGTTCCTGCTCGGCAAGACCATGCAGGCCTTCGTCTTCTTCATGCTGACGATGTTCTACATCAAGGGCGCTCTCGAAGCACCGGAACATTAGGAAAACAGCGCGCCTGACGCGCCACCCCCGGCCCGGCTTTTCCGGTGTCGGAAGGGTACATCCTTTGGGGGAATGGCCGGTTTCCGGCCCAACAATAAACGAGAAGGAGTTTCTCATGCGTAAATTTCTGATGATCGCCCTGAACACCGTGATGCTTCTTGGTATGGCCAGCATGGCGTCCGCCGCCACCCTGGACTCCGCTTCCCTCGGCTATACCTGCCTCGCCGCCGCCCTGGGTATCGGCATCGCCGCTTTCGGCTGCGGTATCGGCATGGGTCTCGGTCTGAAGGGCGCCTGCGAAGGCATCGCCCGCAACCCCGACGTGAGCGGCAAGGTGACCGGTACCATGATTCTGGCCTTCGCCTTCATCGAATCCCTGGCCATTTACGCCCTGGTCGTGAGCTTCATCCTGCTCTTCGCCAACCCCTTCGTCGGCTAGGCAATCTCTCCGCATAGCTTGAAAAGAGAGGCGTTCCCTCAGGGGACGCCTCTCTTCTTTTTTATTCCGGCTCCCGACAGGCTCGCCCTACAGCGCCGCCCGGCCTGTCGTTTCGCGGAAAAACCGCCCTT
>CAMBWG010000055.1 GCA_945871415.1 uncultured Desulfovibrio sp. | reverse complement strand
TCAGCAACTGCCCCGTATGCCTTGATATCCGCGCCATCGTGCTGGATGCCGTCAACGCAGAGTAGAGAGGAACTGACACATGGCAACGAAGAAAACCGCAAGCAAGCCCAAAACCGCCAAGCCTGCCGCCGCCAAGGAAGCCACGGAAGAAAAAACCAGAAAGGTTGCCTCCAAAGCCGCCAAGGCTCAGGAAGCGGCCGCTCCGGCGGCGGCTCCCGAGGCCGGCGCTCCGGCGGCTGCGCCCGCGGCAGCTCCCGTGAAGGAAGCCGCTCCGGCCGCGCCCGCCCCGGAAGCCGCCCCCAAGGCCCCGGCCAAGGCTGCCGCACCCAAGGCCGCGGCCCCCATGAAGCCCAAGGCGGGCGGCGGTATGCTCCGCGAGCTGACGGCCCGTCCGCAGCCCCAGGGCAATCCCTATGCCCCCATGCCCGCAACCGTGCTGGAAGTCATTCAGGAAACCGGCAATATCCGGACCCTGCGCGTCGTGCTTGACGATGCCGAAACCATGAAGAACTTCCGTTACGAGCCGGGCCAGGTCGGCCAGCTCTCCGTGTTCGGCGCGGGGGAATCCACATTCGTCATCAATTCGCCGCCGTCCTGCAAGGATTATCTCCAGTTCTCCGTCATGCAGGCCGGGGAAGTGACGGCCGCCATTCATCGCCTCAATCCCGGCGACAAGGTGGGTGTGCGCGCCCCTCTGGGCAACTACTTCCCCTACGAGCAGTGGAAGGGCAAGAACGTCTTCTTTGTGGGCGGCGGCATCGGTATGGCGCCCATCCGCACCATCATGCTGCATCTGCTGGAAAACAAAAAGGACTACGGCAAAATCAGCCTGCTCTACGGCGCCCGCAGCCCCCGCGATATGGCGTACAGCTATGAATTGCAGGGCTGGCTGGACAATCCCGATCTGGACTGCACCCTGTGCATCGACAACCCCTTCGAGGGCTGGCAGCACAAAGTCGGTCTGATCCCCAACGTGCTGACGGAGCTGCAGCCCAGCCCCGACAATACCGTCGCCGTCCTCTGCGGCCCGCCGATCATGATCAAGTTCACCCTGCAGGCCCTCGAAAAGCTGGGCTTTGCGCCGGAGAACATCGTGACCACGCTGGAAAAGCGTATGAAGTGCGGCATCGGTATCTGCGGTCGCTGCAATATCGGCAGTCATTACGTCTGCGTCGACGGCCCGGTCTTCACCCTGGCCCAGCTGCAGGAACTGCCGCCGGAACTCTAGACGATTCCCGTCCGCTCCGCGTATGCTGAGCGCGTATTATTGAGGGGGAGAGGGAAACCCTTTTGAAAAAGGGTTCTCCCTCTCCCCCTCTCCCTTCCTCAAACTTTCGATTCGGTCGCTCCGCGTTGTCACGGCACGCAGGTTTCCCCCCCCGGGCCACCGTCTCCCGGCGGGGCCGTATCAGAGCGGCTGTCTGAAGTCAGGCCGGACCATGAAAGCCATTGCCTTCTATCTGCCCCAGTTTCACGTCATTCCCGAAAACGAGGCCGTCTACGGCCCCGGTTTTACGGAATGGGACAATGTGCGTAATGCGCGCCCTCTCTTTCCCGGCCACCGGCAGCCCCGTGTCCCGCACAAGATGCTGGGCTACTACTCTCTGGAAAACAAGCGAACCCTCCTGTTGCAGCATCAGCTGGCCCGCGACTACGGCGTCAGCGCCTTCTGCTATTATTACTATAACTTCGGCGGACGACGTCTGCTGGAAAAACCGCTGGATATCATCTGCCGCACCCCGGCCATCGAAAACGAGTTCTGCCTCTGCTGGCCCCATGTAAGCTGGTGCGACAACCGCCGAAAAGAACGGCCGGTCTTTCTGGAGCAGGACTATTCCGAAGACGCGGCCCGGCTGCTGGCGCGCGATCTGCTGCGCTACTTCAGGCATCCCCGCTATATCCGCATCGAAGGCAAGCCCTTTTTCCTGATCTTTGCCCCGGAACGTCACCCCAATATCGTTGCCTGCACCGCCATTCTGCGGGAAGAAGCCGCCCGCGCCGGGCTGTCCCTCTGTCTCGCCGGAGTGGAAGCCTACGGCCCCAGCGCGCCCCAGCGCTGGGGGCTGGATTTCATGGTGGAGTTCGCGCCGAGCTGGATTCCCCAAAGCATGCTCTCCGCCCCCGGCGAACAGCCCCGCCGCTACGACTATCAGTCCACAATCCGCTTCATGCTCTCCAAGCCGGTGCCCCCCTATACCCGCCTGCGCTGCGTCTTTCCCGGATGGGACAATACCCCCCGACGCGGCGAATACGGTCTCGCCTGCACCGGCGAAAGCCCCGCGCTCTTCCGTCTGGCCCTCGAAGCCATGACCCTCTATACCCGCAAGGTGCTTCCCCCCTCCCTGCACTACGTGTTCATCAACGCCTGGAACGAATGGGGCGAAGGCTGCTGCCTCGAACCCGATACCCACTACGGCCTGCGCTACCTCGAAGCCGTCCGCGACGTCATGGGCAAAGCCTGATTACGGCGTATTCTTGTTGGGGGGAAGGAAACCCCCTTGGCTGGCGCGCAAGGAGGTTTCCTTCCCCCAACGCGCTTTTATCTGGAGAATGAAACGCTTCGGAAACGCCGCCGCTTTCCCCGCCGCAACCGTCCCCCGAAATAAAAAGCCCCGGCAGCGGCAGGGCATGCACGCGCAACCGGGGGACGGCGACCGGGGGACGACGCTTACGGCTGAATGACCGCGAGCAACCCGGCAAGCGATTTTTGAAGGAAGAGGGGGAGTTTGAGGGGGAGAGGGAAACTTTTTTTCGCAAGAAAAAGTTTCCCTCTCCCCCTCAATATTTCTAGAACCCTTCTTCCAGCGGCGGCCAGACGAACCAGTCGTCATCGGGAGCGCGCCGGGCGCGGGGGGTGTCGGAAGGCGCGAGAAAGACCTGCCGCCCTTCGACGCGGATACGTCCCTGCGCGAGCCACTGGAGCGCCTGCGGGTAGATGCGATGCTCCAGCGGATGGATACGGTTCATAAGGTCGTCTTCGGGCTCTCCGGCATTGACGGGCACGGCGGCCTGAATGATGACGGGGCCGCTGTCCATGACTTCTTCCACAAAATGCACGGTGCAGCCCGTGAGCTTGACGCCATAGGCCAGCGCATCCGCGCCGCCGTGAATACCGGGGAAGCTCGGCAGGATGGCGGGATGAATATTGATGATTTTTCCGGCAAAGGCGGAGAGGAAGACCCGCGAAAGCAGGCGCATGTAGCCCGCCAGCACGACATATTCCGCGCCGGACTGACGTATGGCGGCGACCATTTCGGTATCAAAGGCTTCGCGGCTTTCAAAAGCCTTGTGATCAAGCTCCAGACAGGGGATGCCCGCGGCGCGGGCTCTGTCGAAAACCTTCGCCCCGGGTCTGTTGCCGGCAATAAGACGAATGTCCACATCCAGAAGCCCGGCGGCGGCCTTGTCGATCATGGACTGGGCGTTGGTACCGCTGCCGGAAGCAAGAATGGCGATATTCAGAGGCATGGTAGGCTCTCTCCGTCAAGGGCTGAAGGGGAAAAGACGTTCCCGGGCGACCGGGAATGGGCGGCACGGTGCCGCCGCCTCGCGTTTTACCTTTTTCAAAGATATTTCTATTTATTTCAAATAAACAGAAAATGAAGACTGCACATGACCTTTGAAAGCTGCTTGCCACATGGCCTGTGTCCCCTTTGAAAAAGCGCGTTGGGGGAAGGATGGGGGCCTGGGGGAAGGAAACCACCTTGCGCGCCAGCCAAAGGGGTTTCCTTCCCCCAGAAGAACGATTTAGCGTTACCCCCTAATCTTTTGCAAAGGCTTCGGCAACGGCGGCCACAAGCGCCGGAATGGTGAATTCCGACGGCTGAATGTGGCAGGGAAGCCCCCGCCGGGCCAGGGTTGCGGCCGTGATGGGGCCGATGGCGGCAATGCGCGCGCCGGAGGTGGCCAGCGTTTCCGCAGGGAAGATGGACAGGAAGTTCTCCACGGTGGACGAGGAGCCGAAGGTCACGCAGTCAATGCTCCTGTCGCTCAGACCGGCCAGCACTTCCTCCTTGAGAACGGCGGCGGGCACGGTTTCGTAGGCGGCAATGACATCCACGGTCGCACCGGCCTTGCGGAGTTCCTCGGGCAGGATTTCCCGGGCCTTGGCGGCGCGGGGCAGCAGCATACGCATGCCGCTTACGGGGCCCTGCGCCTGCAAACCGGCAATAACGCCCTCGGCCATGTATTTTTCAGGCACGAGATCGGGAACAATGCCGCGGATGCGCAGGGCTTCCGCCGTGGCCGGGCCGATGGCCGCCACCTTGCAGGAGCCCAGGGCGCGGGCGTCACGCCCGGCCAGCTCCAGCCGCTGCCAGAAGTATTTCACGCCGTTGACGGATGTAAAAATCAGCCACTGATACTCGCCAAGAGCGGCGATGGCCCGATCCAGCGGCGCATAGTCGTCCAGAGGCTTGATTTCGATGGTGGGGCACTGGATGACGCGCGCCCCGAGTTCCGCCAGCTGCGCGGCAAGGCCGCTGGCCTGTTCGCGGGCGCGGGTGACGACCACGGTTTTACCGTACAGAGGACGCTGCTCGAACCAGCCGAGCGTCTCGCGCAGGGCGCAGACCCGGCCCACGACGATGACGGAAGGATTGGTGAAACCGGCATCAACGGCGGCCTGCGGCAACTGCCCCAGCGGCGCGACAAGGCTGCGCTGCCGCGGCGTGGTGCCGCGATAGACGAGCGCCGCGGGCGTGGCCGGATCCATGCCCGCATCCATAAGGTTGCGGGCGATATCCGGCAGATTCTTCATGCCCATGACAAAGACCAGCGTCGACGCGCTGGCGGCCAGAGCCTTCCAGTTGTGTACGGAACCGGGCTTGTCGGGGTTTTCATGGCCGGTGATGATGGTCACGGACGAGGCATAATCCCGATGGGTGAGCGGGATGCCCGCATAAGCGGGCGCGGCAATGGTGGAGCTGATGCCGGGAACTTCCTCAAAGGGAACCCCGGCGGCCCGCAGTTCTTCGGCTTCTTCGCCGCCGCGGCCGAAGATATAGGGATCGCCCCCCTTGAGGCGGGCAACGATCTTGCCTTCCTTTGCCTTACGAATCAGCAGCGCGTTGATTTCCTGCTGCGGCAGGGCATGATTGCCCGCCACCTTGCCCACGTAGATGCGCTCGGCATCGGGACGGGCATGCGCAAGCAGGTCCTCGTTGGCCAGCGCGTCATAGACCACAACATCAGCGGAAGCCAGCATATCGCGGCCCTTGAGGGTCAGCAGACCGGCGTCGCCGGGACCTGCGCCGATAAGATAGACTTTCATTTATACGCCTCCTCGGGCCAGTTCCAGCAGGGTTCGCGCACCAAAGGCGGTGCCGCCGATGACGGTCAGGGGGCCGGGCTTGGACGCCCAGTCCACGCCGGCAATATCCAGATGAGCCCAGCGCACGCCGTCCTGAATAAAATGCTGGAGGAACAGGGCCGCATGAATGGCACCGCCCTCGCGCGGACCGATATGGCAGATATCGGCCACTTCACTTTTCAGGTTTTCTTTGTAGCCCTTCCAGAGAGGCAGAGGCCAGAGAGCCTCGCCGCCCAGGGTGGCGGAAGCCTGCAGACGTTCGCGCAGCGCATCGTCATCGCAGAACAGACCGGCCACTTCCGAACCAAGGGCCACGGCGCAGGCGCCGGTCAGCGTGGCAATGTCCACAATGGCGGCAGGCGTCCACTCTTTCTGGGCGTAGGCGAGAGCGTCGCACAGGGCAAGACGGCCCTCTGCGTCGGTATTCTGAATTTCCACGCTGTCGCCGCTGGCGGCGACGACCACATCGCCGGGGCGCGTGGCGCGTCCATCGGGCATGTTGTCGGCGCAGGCCATGATGCCGACAATCCGGCGGGGCAGCTGCTCTTCAGCGGCGGCGGCCAGTACGGAAAGAACAATGGCGGCGCCCGTCATGTCGCACTTCATGGCGTGCATATTGGCGCCGGGCTTGAGGCTGATGCCGCCGCTGTCAAAAGTGATGCCCTTGCCCACGAGAATCAGGGGCTTTTCCTGCTCGTGACCTTCCGGAGCATGCTCCAGCACCACAAGACGCGGCGGGCGGGCGGAACCCTGCCCCACGGCCAGCAGGCAGTGCATGCCCTGCTCGCGCAGATCGTCCTCTTCCATCACGGTGCAGGACAGACCGCGTTCGGCAGCCAGCGCGCGGGCCTTTTCGGCCAGATCGGCGGGGCCGAGCAGGTTGGCCGGAGTATTGGCCAGCGTGCGGGCAAGCGCCACGGCTTCGGCGGCGCGCTCGCCGCGCCGCGCCGCGGCCTGACCGCCGTCAGGCACAAATTCGCCCTCAAAGCCGATGGCCAGCCATTCAGGGTCCTTGCGCTCGTCCTTATCCGCCTTTTTCAGGCCGGAGAAACGATAGAGGCCCAGCAGAGAGGCGTAGACCGCCTCTTCCACAAGGCGCTCCCGCCCGCCGGGCAGGGCTGCCAGCATGGGTTCGGGGATAAGCACGCTGCCGATGCCGGCGGCCCGGCAGCGGCGCAGGGCGGAGCCGAGAGCCTTGCGGACGGCGGACACATCAACATCTTCGCGCGCGCCAAGGCCGACGGCCAGCACGCGGGGAATATTGAGTTCGGGATGCCCGTGCAGCATGGTCAGCTCGTCCTTGTCGCCCCGGGCATCGCGCAGGGCCGGAGCAATGGCCAGCCAGGGAGCGGCGGCGTCCACGCAGGGAGCGACATCGGGCAGACGTTCCCCCTTGCAGAACAGCACCACCATGATATCGGCCTTCCACTGGGCAGGGCCGTTGCACTGAAAACGTATATCCATGGACTTCTCCTGTCTGAGAGAAAATGCTCGTGAGAAGTGCAATATACGCAAGGCGTCCTTCTTTGCCAAGGCGGCTCCGGGCCCCGATATGCGCCGCCGCGGCGGGATGCGGACGCCTGCGACGCCCGCCCGGACAGTTTCGGGGCGACGGAAGCACAGGCGGCTTTCAGGGGAGGCGCAGCGGAAGATATTGTCTTTGGTTCTCTTTTTGCATAATGAGGAGCGCTGGCCAGAGAGTCATTTTCCTGTCATCAAGGTTCGCCATGCTGATTTATATTCATGTCCCCTTCTGTCGCATCCGGTGCAGTTACTGCGCCTTCCATTCCACGGCCCTTGGACGCGGCATCAATCCGCGCACGTCCGAGCGGCTGCAAGCCTATGCCGATACGCTGCTCATGGAGCTGGCCCACTGGGGGGATCGCTTCGGCGGTACGCCGGTAGAATCCGTGTTTTTTGGCGGCGGCACGCCGAGCCTGTTGTCGCCTTCCTTCATACATGCTGTGCTTGACCGCATCGGACGCTATTTTTCCCTGCATCCCAAGGCGGAAATAACACTGGAGGCCAACCCCGAATCCCTGCGCACGCAGCAGGATGTGGCGGATTTTCTGGCTGCCGGGGTGAATCGCCTGTCCATCGGCCTGCAAAGCCTCGACGATAACACGCTGCGCATGCTGGGACGCGCGCACAAAGCCTCGGACAGCCTGCATACGGTGTTCAATGCCCGCGAAGCCGGCTGCACCAACGTCAGCGTGGATTTGATGTGGGGGCTCCCCGGCCAGAGCATGCGCCAGTGGCTGCAGACGCTCAAGGACATCTGCCGCATAGGGCCCGATCACATTTCCGCCTATGGCCTGACGCTGGAGCCGGGCACGCCTCTGGAACTGGAATGTTCCGAGGGACGGCTTTCCCTGCCGCCGGAACGGGATCAGAACCTTATGTATATGGAAGGATCGGCTCTGCTGGAATCACAGGGGTATCTGCACTACGAGATTTCCAATTATGCGCGCATGGGCTTCCAGTGCCATCACAATCTGGGCTACTGGGAAGGCCGGGACTATATCGGTCTGGGGCCTTCGGCAACGTCGACCATGCTCCATACCCGCTGGACCAATCCCGCCAGCCAGCGGGCATGGGACGCGCAGGTGCGCGGCGGCACGCTGGGGCAGGACCCGGAAGTGCTCACCCCCCGCGTGCGCGTGCTTGAGCTGATCATGCTGCGTCTGCGCACGGCGCGCGGTCTGCGGCTCAAAGCATACAAAACACTGACCGGCCGGGACTTCGTCAAAGATAATCAGCGCATGATTCAGGCCCTTTATGACAACGGGCTCGTGCGCATGCGCGAGGGCTATCTGCGCCTGACGCGCAAAGGCATGCTGGTTTCCAATGCCATTCTGCGCAATCTGTTCGAGAATACGGACAAAATGCTGGCGCTGCCTCAGACTCAGCCGCTGACCATGCCGTCGGCGACGGACTTTGACGAAGAAGATCTGGCCGATCTGGATCGGACCCTGGTACGGGCCGCTGTATTTCCGAGCGCGTAGCGCGGGCGCTGCCTGCGGCATCGCGAGTGCTTCGGGTGCGGGGAGGCCCCGGAGCATGAACGGAACACGCCGTCTTTCCGCGCTGCGGAAAGACGGCGTGTTCCGTTCAACAGCCGGACAAAAGACAGGCTGTTACGAAGAAAACGGGCTGGCGGTAAAGGGACTGGAGGCAAAGGGACTGGCCGTGCGGTTCTTCTGCTCCACGGGCGCGGGCTTTGGCTGCCCCCAGGTTTCCTTGATCAGCATATCCAGCTTGTCGGACAGGGCCTTCAGGTCCGGCTTGGTAAACTGGGCATCGGCTCCCACAGACGCGCACTTGCGCGCCAGCGGCTCATTGATCATGGACGAGAAAATAGCCACGGGAATACGCTTGAGCAGCGGATCTTCCTTGATATGCTTGCACAGGGCCAGGCCGTCCATGGACGGCATTTCAATATCGGAAATAATGCCCGCACAATACTTGGCGACAGGTTCCCCGGTTTCCTCGCAATGCTGCTTGAGTTCCAGCAGGTAGTGCCAGGCCTCCTCGCCGTTGACCTTCTGCGTCAGAGTAAAGCGACCTTCCTTGGCAAGCAGATGCGCCACAAGGCCGCGAATACTGGAGGAGTCGTCCACATGCAGCACTTCCTGCGGGCTGCCCTCCTTGAGAAAATTCTGCTCTTCCTCAGGATAGCGGATGGCCATGCTCGGGTTGAGTTCCGCCACAATGGCTTCCAGGTCCAGCAGGAAGATGACGCGATCCTCCAGCCGCACCACGCCGGTGATGGAGCTCTTGCTGATATTCTGCAGGAAATTACCGGGGGCTTCCACATCCATCCAGCTCAGCCGGTAGATGCGATTGACGCCGGAAACAAGGAATCCGGTATAGACGGTATTAAATTCCGTAACAATGACCTTGGCGTCTTCATTGGCAATGGGGGTGCTGCCAAGATATTTCGCCATGTCGATCATCGGCACAATACGCCCGTTGCGGTGGGAAAAAGCGCCGAGCACGGCCGGATGTCGCATTTCCGGCATGGCCGTAATGGACTGGCGACGGATAATTTCCACTACCTTAGCCACATTGAGCCCGTAGTGGCCTTCGTATCCGTCCTGATTGACGTAGAATTCCACAATCTCCAGCTCGTTTGTGCCGGTTTCCAGCAGGATATTCGTTTGCGACATACTGTCTCCAAACATGGCCGATGGCGGCAAGAGCACGCCGGGCGTATTTCCAGAGCAGATCTCCGATACGATGACGCCGGTTTCCGGGCGGGGGCATCCTGTCTCCTGCTGCCGTGGTTTCCCGAGGCCTTTCCGGCGGAGAGCTTCTGCGGGGAGACAAGGTCCCGCATCAGGGGAGAATCTTTTTCACGTCGATGCGCTCTGGAGCCTTATCTGTTAAAATAACAAAACATCAGATGCGCCTCCCTGCCACGGAAAAGAAGCGCAACGTCTCTACTAGAGCATTTTTAGTTTGAAATGCTGCGCATTTCAAACCATACAGCCTGTCGTTTCGCGGAAAAATGCGGTTTTTCCGCCCGGTTCGGGCGGGACGGCG
>CAMBWG010000054.1 GCA_945871415.1 uncultured Desulfovibrio sp. | reverse complement strand
TCATGGGCGGCGAGGGCGGCAACGGCGCGCCTGCCGGGGACAGGGGCGAAGGGACGCCCGGCGAAACGGGCGCGGCAGCCATGCCGGGCATGGACAGACACGAGAGCCGGGACACGCGGGGCGCGGCCCGCGGAAGGGACGGGGGCATGGACAGGGACGACATGCCCATCGAGGACTGGTCGGCGGTGGAGCTGGGTCTGCCGGAAGGAGCGGCGGATGCGGCGGTTCTGGAGGACTTCGGCCGGGCCGCCGTGGACATGGGCCTGACGCCCAGGCAGGCGCGGGCGCTGGCCCGCTGGCAGACGGAGCAGATTGCGCGCAGCCGCGAGCAGCTTCTGGAAAAGGGCACGCGGGAACTGGCGCAGGAGTGGGGCAGCCGCATGGAAGGCAACCGGCAGGCGGTGCTGTCGCTCATTTCCCGGATTGATCGCCTGACGGGCAACGACAGCTTCTCCCGCGCGCTGGGCGAAAGCGGCGCGACCTGCTTTCCCGGCGTGGTGCGGGGGCTGCTGGCGCTGTCCCGCATGCTGAGCGAGGACAGCATCGGCGCGGGCGGCGCGGCCGGGACGGGCGGCGCGGAAGAATCGGCCATCGACGGCCTCAGAAACGCCTTCCGCGAGCATCGCCGCAGAGAGCGTTAGAGCGTTTTATCTTTGAAAAAAGCCGGATGTGAGACGGCGGCACAGCGCCGCCCGAGCAGAATTGAGTTATGGGAGAAAGCCTCAAGGGCTTTCTCCCTTTGTTTTACCATCCCTCCGATTTTCCCCGTTTCCCGCCGTCTCCCGGAAAACGTCAAGTCCCCCCCTGCCTGTTTCCAGCCCTGCCGTTGCCTGCCGCCGGGCGACCCCTCCCGAAAGGGGGGGGCTATACTTTCCCCATGTTTGATGACGATTCCGCGTCCGGGCGCGGGGATTTTTCGTCCGGCGGGACGCGTCGCGTTCCGGCCTCGGCATTTCCCGTTTGCGGATGCGCGCCGTATCCGGCGGACCTTCTTGCAAAGGAGCTGCAGCAATGAGCACGGGCATGGTGACCCTGCATGAAATCGCGGTGAAGCACGCGCGGAAACAGAAAGGCATGGTGGATTCTCTTACCGAGGAAGCCCCCATTCTCAATCACGTGAAATGGAAGGCCGCCAGCCACGGCCTCTGGAACGTGGCCGAACGTCTGACGGACATCGAAGGCCCGGCCTTTGTGGCTCCGGACGCGCCTCTGCCGCAGCTTTCCGTCTCGTCCGATCTGGTGACCACGGATCTGCACGTCATGGGCGGCACTATGGAAGTGCCCACCCAGCGCGCCAGAAAGTTTGGCGGGCCGCTCAAGTACTTTGCCGAAAAGCAGAATTACATCCTGAAAAAAGCGGGCATGGACACCGAGCGCCAGCTTGTTTTCCAGAACTGGCTCAAGGGCGCGCTGGCCGTGAAGAACGTTCACGACGCCGGAGGAACCGGCGGCGGTTTCTTTCTGCTGGCCGTGCGTTTTGACGAACTTTCCAACGTGGGCCTCTTTGACCCCGATCAGTTTGATTCCGGCCGTCTGCTGACCATCGAATTTCCTTACGGCGGCGATGAGCACTATCTGCATTCGCCCGGCTACGAGGGCGTGCTGGGCTATTCCGTCACCTATCGCGGCAACTTCGGCTATCAGCTCCTGGATGCCGCCCGCACGGTGGCCGCCATCGTCAACATCGACGAAAGCCACCGTCCCACGCCCGACATGATCGACGACATGCTGGCGCAGGTCCGTTCCAAACCCGGCACCACGTTCATCTTTACCAGCCCTCGCGGCAAGATTCACGGTATCAACCCCTTCAAGGCCGAGCGCGTGCGCCTGACCTCCGGAGATAAGGATGCGGGGGCGCTTCTTGAAAGCTGGGCGGGTATTTCCATCGTCGAATCCCACAACATCGCGGAAAAGCAGCCGCACATCAAGGTGAAGTAACATGTCCATGACGACGCGCGAATTTCTCGATCTCCATCGGCAGGCCTCGCTTGAGCGCATCAACGCCGGACGCGACCCCGGCCCCGTGTTCGGCAGCATCCGGCCTCTGCTCTGGTACGACCAGTTCTTCGGCACCGGCCTGACGCTTGCGGATACCGTCGACTGTCCCGCGGCTCTGCGCGTGGGCGCCACCCAGAACGCCCTCGATGTCGTTGTGGTGGCTCATCACAACAACACCGACCCCCTTTCCATCGCGGAAGGCACGTCCATCACCTTCACCCTTCTTGAAGGCGATTCCCCGGACGGCCCCTTCACCGAAACGGCCCCGTCCTACTGCATTTCCGCCCTTGCCGACGGCGTGCAGGCCGAGCCCGGAAGCCTTCTTTTCCGCTTCCCCGTCGGCAACATGAACAAGCCCTGGTGCAAGGTGCGGCTCGTCATCAGCGGGACCGTCTCCGGCGGCGTCGCCGACGTGGCCCTCGCCTATCGCCCCCGTTAGGGGGGATTGAGCTGAATGGGTTTTCCGGGGGGAAGGAAACCCCCTTGGCTAGCGCGCAAGGGGTGTTTCCTTCCCCCCAGACCCCCCATCCTTCCCCCAACGCGCTTTTTCAGGGTGGGCACAGGCCATGTGGCAAGTATTTTTCAAAGGCCATATGCCGTCTAAATTTTTATATTTATTGAAATAAATACAAAAAAGTAGTGCTGACAGGCCCTGATTTTCAGGGACTGCGGCGGCGCAGGGCGTCACCGGGGGACGGAGGGGCCGCGGAAAGCGACGGAGCAATCGGGATGCCGGGCCTGCCGGAATAAAGCGCGCTGGGGGAGGGTGAGGGGGAGCACGAGGGGGAGAGGGGACACCCTCTCGCGCAGGCAGAGGGGGTTCCCTCTCCCCCTCGTAAAAGGAAGGCCACCCCAAACTCCGGCCTTCAACCGCAAAACCACAACAGTAACACAACAACAAAACCGCAACGGGGCAGGTATGGCGGCAATACAGACAAGCGTGCGCTACGAGGCGGACGGGCAAACGGCCCTGTGGCCGATACCGTTTCCCTTTGGCGCTTCGGGCGACATCGGGGTGAAGGTCATCGGCGCGGACGGCCGGGAAAAGCGCCTGACGGAAGGGGCGGACTATGTGCTGTCGGGCGCCTGCGTGCTGGCGGTGATACCGGCGGGCAGCGCCGTGGTGATCTGGCTGGACGCGCCTGTGGAGGAGGCGCTGGCGGCGGCGCGGCGTCAGGCGGCGACGGGCCCGGCATACAGCGGCCCGGCATATGCCGGAACAGCGGCAATGACGACGGCGGCGACGGAGGAAACGGCGGGGACGGCGCCGGGAGCGGGCGAGGCGGCGCTGGTTTCGGAACTGAGCGAATTGCGGACGCAGCTTGCGGCATTGCGGGAGGAACGGGAAGCGGCGCTTGCGGCGGCGCGCGCGGCACAGGCGGACGCTCAGGTGCGGCGGCTGACGGACGAGGGCGCGGCGGGCGTGGCGCGACTGGCCGAGGAGGCGGCCGCGCGCATTGCGGAACTGGAAAGCACCGCGGAGAGCCTGAGCGCGGCGCTGCGGGAACAGGCGGCGCAGATAACGCGGGAGCGCGCGGCTCTGGCCGAGGCGCAGGGGCGGCTGGAAGCGGCTCTGAACCCGGCACGGGAGAGTCTTTCGGCACTGGATGCGGGCGTGAGCGCGGCGCAGCGGGAAACGCTGGCCCTGCAAACGCTGACGGCGGAGGGCCGCAGTTCCACGGAGGAAGCGGCAGCAGCGGCCGAGGCGGCCCGTCAGGGTGCGGAAAATGCGCGGCGCGGGGCGGAAACAGCCCGCAAGGGCGCGGAGAATGCGCGGGACATGGCGGAAGCCGCTTCCCGGGCCGCCGCAGTGACGGCGGACAACGCCGCGGGCGACCGGGCCCGCGCGGAGCTGGCCGCGGGCGCGTCCGCGGATTCGGAAAGCGACGCGGCGGACTGGGCGGATGCGGCTGCGGAGAGCGCGGAACAGGCCTTCGGGTCCGCGCAGTGCGCATGGCGGGCCGCATGGCAGGCAAGCGCGGCGGCGCAGCCGGAGCGTCCGGGCATGGCGGCCTTTGCCGCGACGGAGGAAATTCTGGCGGCGCTGTCGGGCGCGTATTTCCTCAATCCCCATGTGCGGCGGGGCCCGACGGTGTTCATGGGCTTGTGGCCGCTGTCGGATATGGCCCGCGACGGCGGCTGGGACGGCGTGTTCTTTCTGGGGCCGCTCTATCCCGACGTGCCGACCCCGCCGCCCGCGCCGCCCTGCGCGCCGCCCGTCAGACCTGACGGCCCCGGCGACAAAGGCGACGCGGATCGGAATACTTCCGGAGTCTGGGGGCCGTGCGGCGCGGGACAGGAGCGCTTTGCCCTTGAAGAAGGCGAAACGACAGGCCGTATGGTTTGAAACGCAATGCGTTTCAAACTGATATTGTTCAAGAGCGTTCCACCTTTGCAAAAGGCGGAACGCGAGGCGGCGGCACAGCGCAACTGATATTGTTCAAGGAGTTCAGGCATGAGCAACGCCAATCTGACAACAGGACTCGCGGCGGCGGAAAGCGCCGTGGCGGAAATGCGGCAGGCGGGTTTTGTCGAAGTGCCCACGGTCTTTTCGCAGACCGCGGGCGGCGGCAGGTACATTCTTTTTCCACGCACGGTCGCGGCCAATGTGGACATGGGCGACGGCAGCAGCGCGCTTGAACGCATCCGCCTGCTTGAGCGCGGGCTTGCCGCCAATACCACGACAACCGTTGTGGAAACCATTGCGGAACGCGATCTTCTGGCGGGCAAGATTCCCGGCGACAAGTGCTACGTCATCGACGCCACGGCCGATCCCGGGGTGGAGAAGGGCGGGGCCGTCTATATCTGGATGCCCGCGCGGGGGGACGAAGCGCCGTACTGGCGCAAGATGTCGGAGGAAGAAAGCCAGGATGTGACCCTGCGCTGGGAGAACATCACCGGAAGACCGCAGCAGTCCGCCGCCGATATTGACGAGGCCGCGCTGCTGGCCCACGCGCATGACAATGCCTGCGTGCTTGACGTTCTGGGCAGGGACGAAAGCGGCCGCCTGACCATCGACGGGCGGCCGGTGGACGACGGCTGCCGCGACACCGTTACCGCCGACAGCCTCGGCGAGGCCCTTCCCGCGGCGCTGCGGGACGGCGGGATGCTGATTCTCATACAGGAATAGAGCGTTTCACCTTTGGAAAAGCTGAAACGCGAGGCGGCGGCACAGGGCCGCCCGGCCCGAAGCGGGCGGAAAAACAGCGTTTTTTCCGCGAAGCGCGAGGCCGTATGGTTGGAAACGCGCAGCGCGTTTCAAACTTGAATTGCTCCGGGAGTAAATTATGGCGATTTCCGTGGAAGTAAAGAACGGGCGGCTTCATATCCGCGACGGCGAAAAGCTCTACCGGCTGAATCCTGAAAGCGTCGGCATGCAGATCAAGCTGACCGCGCGAAACGGCGTCGGGCAGGCGGACGTGCAGGCCGAACTGGAAGCCATTCATACGCGGCTTGAGATTGTGGACGCCCTTGCCCGGCGCACGAGCTGGCGCGGTTCCGTCAATGCCGAAGGCGACATCCCGAATACCTATGAGGCCGGGGATCGCTGGGTGGTGACCACGCCGGGCATGTACAAAGGGCAGATGCTGGAAAGCGGCGAAATCATTGTGGCCATTGCGAGCCGTCAGGGCAGCGGCAATCAGAACAGCGACTTCACCTTCGCGCAATACAACCTGAACGGCGCCGTAACCGGCCCGGCATCCGCCGCTGACGGCAATATTGTCTGCTTTGATCAGACGACCGGCAAGGTGGTGAAGGATTCCGGCCTGAAGACGGCTGACGTGCGGGCCGCTGTGGAAGCGGGCCGGAAGGCCTGGAACATGATCGCGGTGACTGTGCCGGACGTTATGCCGGAAGAATTGCACGACGGCGGCCTGCTGATTGTGGACGCCGGTTTCGGCGAATAGAGCGTTTTGCCTTTGAAAGGAGCGGCACGCGAGGCGGCGGCACGACGCCGCCCGGCCGGAATCGAGCGGAAAAAAGCGTTGTTTCCGCGAAACGGCAGGCGTTCCAGACGGCAGGGGCTCTGACGGAAGACGCGGCTAAACACAGGAGACGGCTATGGCGGATCTCTACATCAGGGGAAAAGACGGACGGCCCCGGCTCATCGGCAGGACTGCCGATCCGGAGCTGCCCGGGCGTGTGACGGCGCTGGAAGAACGCATGGAGGCTATCGAGGCCGCGCCCGGCGGCGTTCCTCTTTCCGACGCTGTGGACAGCACATCCAGCACGACGGCGGCCACGTCCAAAGCCGTGAAAACGGCCTGGGACAAGGCCAGCGGCGCGGCTGCGACGGCGAACGCCGCGCAAAGCGCGGCCACGGCCGCGAAGACGGCCGCCGACACGGCGCAGAGCAGGGCCGACAGCGCCTACACGGAGGCGACGACGGCGGCGAGCACATCCGCCGCCGGACGCGTGCGGCTGTCCGATGCCGTGGACAGCGACAGCAGCACCACGGCGGCCACGTCCAGAGCGGTCAAGACAGTCTGGGACAAGGCCAGTGCGGCGGACGCCGCAGCCTCCGCCGCGACCTTTCCCGCGGGTACGCGGCTGCTGTTTCATCAGGCGGCCGCTCCCACGGGCTGGGTGAAGCAGACGGACGTGGACGACGCGACGTTGCGCGTGGTGTCCGGTGACAGCGGCGGCGGCACGGGGGGGAGTCTGGCTTTCAGCACGCTGTTTGCCGAGGGGCGGACCGCGACGCTTTCCGGCTCCGTCGGGGAGACAACGCTGACGTCGGCCCAGAATGGCACACACCATCATGCGACCGTGGTTGTGCCTGCTTATGGCTCATATGGTGGTTTTCCTCAAGATAACCACCCCGGAACTTCCAACCAGCAGGCAATCGGCGGAAGCATTAAGTGGATCGACTCCAGGCAAGTTTGCGGCACATGGTATGACGGAGAGTCCGAAGCCCATACCCACGACCTTTCCGGCACGGCGACCATCGCCCTGAACGTCAGATATACCGACGTCATCATCTGCGCCAAAGCCTGACGGGAGCCGCCGTAATGAACTGTCCTTTCCGCAATTTTGAGGCATGTCCCGAACACAACAAGAAAGGCGGCTGCGCCTTCTGGCTGTCCTACACGGCGAACCGGCAAAGCCTTGAAGCGCAGGTCGAGGGCTGCGCCCTGAGTCTGACCCCGCTCCTGCTGCTTGAAAATGCCAACAATCTCGGCGCCGTCGCCGGGGAGGTTCGCAAGGTCGGCGCGGAGGTCAGCGCCGGGCGCTGCGAAGCCGTCAGAAACGGCGAGGCCACGCGGATGCAGCTTCTTTCCCTTGCCTCGGGGCAGCGCCGGCTCGTGCAGCCCGATTATGCCGCAACCCTGCGCCTCGAAGCCGCGCAGGCCAAGGAGTAGCCCATGCCTGTTGTTACCGTTGTGCCGAAAGACCGTCTGATTATCGTGGACGGCCTTGCCCTCCGCGTTGTTTTTGATGCGCCCGACAATCTGCACGCCCTGCAATGGCGCGGCGAGAGCGGGCACAAGGAATTTACCGACAAGGGCAACGAGCCTCTGGAAACCGGCGATTACGACGCCGAAGTGGCTCCCTACGTCGCCGTGTGGCAGGCGGAAAAAGAGCGTCTGGACAGGGCCGCCGCCGAGGCCGCCGAAGAATACAACTCCCTTGCCAATACGAAGGCCCGCAAGCTCGCGGAAATCAACGCGGCCTGTGATGCCGCCCTTGCGGCTCTCACGGCGGGCTATCCGTCTTCCGAGCTGCTGACCTTTGACAAGCAGGAGGCCGAGGCGCGCGCCCTGCTGGCCGACCCCGAAGCGGCCACGCCTTTTCTCACGCCCCTTGCGGCGGCGCGGGGAATGACGGTCGAAGAACTGGCGCGCAAGGTCATTGCCAAGGCCGACGCCTTCACCACGGCGTCCGGCCATGTCATCGGCCTGCGCCAGAAGGACGAGGACAGGCTTACGGTCGCGCAGACCGTCGAGGACGTGGCCGCCATCGTACCGGAATACCGTATGCCCGAGGTCGGCTAATGGCCTGGGCGCGTAACATTCTGATAGCCGTGGATCAGCTGTGCAACGCCGTCGCGGGCGGCTGGCCGGATGAAACGATTTCCAGCCGGGCTTTCCGCTGGAGCCGGGACGGCGTGCGGCACTGGCCGCGCCTCTGTATCGACGCCCTGTTCTTCTGGGACAGGGACGGAAGCACGGGACAGCGGCATTGCGAGCTGTCTTACAGCAGCGAAAAAGACCGGCTGCAACTTGCGCCGGAATTCAGGAGGTAAGCATGGGTTCCGCAATCAGTTCCATTTTTGGCGGCGGCCAGAAAGCTCCGTCCATTTCTTCCCCGGCCTACGACCCCGTGCCCGTGCGCGAGGCCGAAGTCGAAGCCGAAAGTTCCGCCGTCCGCGACGCCGAACGCCGCAAGGTGCAGGCCCGGCGCGGCATGAGCGGCACGCTGCTCACGTCGCCTCTGGGCACGACGGGCACGACCTCGGCCGTCGGCGGCCTGCTCGGCCGCAGCGGTTAGCGGGAGGCTAGAGCGGGACGGTTTGTTGGGGGAGGGGAACCCCCTTATCTCTGCTGTCGATGCCCGTAGCTTCCTTCGTCGCAACGGGCACGGCCTGCGGCCGCCATTCGGTCGCGGCTGGCGCGCAAGGGGCGTTCCCCTCCCCCAACGCGCTTTAATCAGGTTGATTGGGCATTGCGGTAACGCGGCGGCTTTCCCCTGTCCGCCCGTCCCCCGGCGGCATGAAAAAAGATTTCTTTCCCGCGTTACCGGGGGACGATGAATAGATGGAAAGCGACCGGGCAACCGAACCGTCTTGTTTACCAGAGTAAAGCGCGCTGGGAGGGGGAAGGGGGAGTTTGAGGGGGAAGGGGGAACCCTCTCGCGCGAGCAGAGGGTTCCCCCTTCCCCCTCAAGAAAACCCACCTCCAGCAGACCCAAAAACAGAGGAACGGACATGGCGACGACATTTGAGGAAGCGCGGCGGTTTGCGGGGCATCTGGCGCAGTTGCGGACGGCGCGGCTGGCGGAATGGCGGGAGCTGGCGGAATGGATAGCGCCGCACCGGGGCGTTTTTGACGGGGAGGAACTTGCTTCTTCGGGCACGCGCCGCAATCGGGATGCCTTTACGCAGGCGGCCGCGCAGGCTCTGCTGCGGGGCGCTTCGGGCATGACAAGCGGTATGACGCCGCGCGGTATTTCCTGGTTTGAGCCGGATTTTCAGGACCCGTCCTTGTGGGAAGTCTCGGGCGCGCCCGCGTGGCTCGATCAGGTGGACAGGCTCATGAAGGATACGCTGGCCGACGGCGGTTTCTATCAGGCCATTCATGCCTTCAATATGGATTTGCTCTGGGCCGGGTGCGCGCTGCTGTACAGCGAGACGGCCACACGGTCCGCCATGCGTTTTGAGTGCGTGCAGATAGGCTCGTTCAGCGTGGGGCTTGATGACGAGGGGCTGCTTGACGCCGTGTGCCGCACGCGGCTCTGGACGCCCGCCCGCATGGCCGCGCAGTTCGGGCCCGACGCCCTGACGGCCGCCAGTCGCGCGGCGCTGGAGCGCGAACCCTACAAGCCCGTGCGTGTGCATCATCTTGTGCGGCGGCGCGATGTGCGCGTTCCCGGCAGTCTCGATGCGCGCGCCATGCCGTGGGAATCCCTTTTCTGGGAGGAGGGCGGCGAGGGCTTTCTTCATGTGGGCGGGTATCAGGAAATGCCCTATTTCTTCACCTGCTGGCATGAGGGCGTCACGCCTTACGGCACCGGCCCCGGCGACGACGCGCTTTCCGACGCCCGGCAGCTCGATCTTATGGAGCGCCACAAGCTCGAAGGGCTGGCCAAGCTCACCCGGCCGCCGGTGCAGGCCCCGTCCTCCCTGCGCACGCCGCCGGATCTGTCGCCGGGGGCCGTCAATGCCGTGCCCGATCAGGTGCTGATTACGCCCATTCTCGATCTCTCTCCCTATGCCGGGGCCTTCCGCTTTCTTCAGGCGGAATTGCAGACCGTGTCCGGGCGGCTGGAAAATGCGCTTATGGCCTCCATTTTCGCGTCCATGCCGCTGGATCAGCGGCCCCGCGACCTGAGCGCCACGGACTTTCTTGAACGCAAGCGCG
>CAMBWG010000053.1 GCA_945871415.1 uncultured Desulfovibrio sp. | reverse complement strand
CGCCGCCCGACTTCCGGGGCCGGATGCCGCTGGGGAAAGCATACTAGCCCAGCGGCAGCCGTCCCCGCCTCTTTCAACATATTCTGTCCGAACTCGGACGCACATTCGCGCTAATTCTCGTCCGCCTGTCCGCGCCGCCGGGCTCGCGGCCGTTACGCGCACCTCTCCTTATCACAACAAGCAAACAGGGAACTGCCATGCGGGCACTTGTCGTGGATACGACGGAACCGGCGTACAATCTGGCGCTGGAGGAAACGCTTTTTGACGGACTCATAACGGGAGAAGAAGGGCTGTTTCTCCTGTGGCGCAACGCGCCGTCCATTATTGTGGGGCGGCATCAGTGCACCGGCGAGGAAATCAACGCCGACTTTGTGCGGCGCCGGAGCATCCCCGTGGTGCGGCGCAATACGGGCGGAGGCGCGGTATATCACGATCTCGGCAATCTGAATTTCTCCTTTATCGAGCATGCCGCGGGGGAAGGCAAAGTGGACTTTGCGCGATATCTGACGCCCATTTGCACGGCGCTGCGGGAACTGGGGGTGGAAGCGCGCATCTCCGGGCGTAACGATCTGGAAGTCGGAGGCCGCAAAATTTCCGGCAGTGCCCAGCGCCTGCAACATGGCAAGGTACTGCATCACGGCACTCTGCTGGTAGACCTGAATTTCTCCGATCTTGTGGAAGCCCTGCATGTGGAGCCGGAAAAATATCTTTCCAAGGGCGTGGCGTCCGTGCGGGCCCGCGTGGCCAATATCTCGGAGTTCTGCACGCACAGCGCGCTGATGGACGAACTGCGCGCGGCCCTTGTGCGAACCTGCGCCGACCGGCAAATCAGCATACCGCCGGACGTCCACCGACAGGCGGAAGCGCTGGCCGAAACCAAATACCGCGCCTGGGAATGGAACTACGGCGCGTCTCCGGCCTTTGCCTTTCGCAGAAAAGAGCGCTTCCCGTGGGGGAGTGTGGAGCTGCGGCTGGATGTGCGTAAGGGCGTCATCGTCGCGGCCCGCATTCATGGCGACTTTTTCTCAGCTGCCGACGTGGAGGAACTGGAGCGGCGTCTGATCGGTCTGCGCCATGAACCTTCCTGCCTGGCGGAAGCTCTGCGTGACGCGCCCTGGACGGCCTGGTTCAGCGGCTGCGACCCGGAACGCATGCGTGATTTTTTTCTCCAGCCATAGACCGGAACAGGCCGGAGCTGGTTACGAATCGGAACGCAGACGCACTTCATGAACCGGCGACAGAGGCATTCTCCGCCGGCGACGCCCCCCTGCCGCGCCGCAACATCCGGGGAGGGAAAAGCTTTTTACGGGGAATCCATGAAATGCGCATCCCATTGTGAAAAAAGATACGCTCTCTGCGGCAAAAAGCCCGGCTCCCTTGTAGCTTTTCAGAGAATGGGATAGTATGGAGCATCTACCGCCAGAGGCGGAATATGGAGTCAGAAAGCAAGATACGAGCCTGCTGCCGGGCCGTATCATCCGGCATTTTGAGAGCGCTCCGCCTTTGAAAAAGGCAGGACGCGGGGCGGTGACGCAGCGCCGCCGCATGGCTTGAAATCCGAAGCGTTTCAAACTGAAACTACTCTAACGGTACAGGCGGAAGGCGAAAGGCTCCGGCCCTTCGCACCGCAGGAGGAACGCATGTCCGAATTGCGCACAACGCCGCTTACGGCATGGCACGCAGCCCACGGCGCAAAGATGGCGCCCTTTGCAGGCTGGGAAATGCCCATTCAGTATGAAGGCATCCTTGTGGAACATCAGCATACCCGCCGGCATGCGGGTCTGTTCGACATCTGCCACATGGGCGAATTCCTCGTTTCCGGCCCCGGCGCCGACGCGGCCCTTTCCCGGGCTGTCAGCCACAATCTTGCCACGCTCAGGCCCGGGCGCTGCCGCTACGGCTTTATCCTCAACGAGCAGGGCAACGTGCTCGACGACTGCATCGTCTACCGTTTCGGCGACGACGATTTCATGATCGTAGTGAACGCCGCCTGCGCTGCCGGGGACTTTGCCACCCTGCGCGCCCGTCTGCCGGAAAGCGTCGCACTGAAGGACGTTTCCGACGAAACCGCCAAAATTGACCTTCAGGGCCCCGACTCGCTGGATGTGCTGGAAGCCCTGACCGGAGAAAATTTCCACGGACTGCCCTATTTTGGTTTTGTCAAAACCACATGGGACGGCGCGTCCCTGCTGGTCAGCCGCACGGGCTACACCGGCGAGCTGGGCTTCGAGCTTTATGTACCCGCGACAAAGGCCCTGGCCTTCTGGGAAGCGCTGCTTAAGGACAGTCGCGTCAAGCCCGCAGGTCTGGGCGCGCGCGATACCCTGCGCCTCGAATCCGGCCTGCCGCTGTACGGGCACGAGCTTGATGAACAGCACAACCCCACCGAAGCGGGTATGGGACGCATGATGACCAGCGAGGCCGACTACGTGGGCAAGGCGGGCGCAGGTGAAGTGCGTCAGTGCCTGCTGGGCCTGGAAGTGGATGGCCGCCGGGCCGCCCGCAACGGCGATGCCGTCCTGCTGGACGGCAAGGAAGTCGGCGTGGTGACGAGCGGCTCCTTTGCGCCCTCGCTGGGCAAGGTCATTGCCTTTGCCTGGGTGAACAAGGAAGCCGCCGACGCGACGACCTTCACCATCAAGGCCGCCCGCGCCGAACTCAAGGCCGTTCGCGCCGAACTGCCGTTCTATAAAGACGGCACGGCCCGCAAGAAACTTGCCTAGAGCTTTTTCAGTTTGAAACGCAACGCGTCTCAAACCATACGGCCTTTCGTTTCGCGGAAAAACTCGGTTTTTCCGCGAAATTCGGGCCGGACGGCATCGTTCCGCCGTCTCGTGTTTTACCTTTTTCAAAGCTAAAACGCTCCAGCCCCGCGCAAGGTCGCGTCACGACCCGCGCATCAGAGCCTCTTCCGGCAGCGTTGCGCGGGAACGCACTGTGTGTTTGTGTAACGCCGCGATGCGCCTTCCGGCGTATCCACATCAATATTGGAGGAAACAGTCATGTCCTATCCCGCCGATCTTCTCTATGCCCCCAGCCATGAATGGGTCAAAGTCGAAGGTGACGAAGCAGTTGTGGGCATCACCTATTTCGCTCAGGAGTCTCTGGGCGATATCACCTATGTGGAACTGCCCGCCGCGGGCGATACCGTGACTGCCGGCAAGGAATTCGGTTCCGTGGAATCCGTAAAGGCCGCCAGCGATCTCATTTCCCCGGTCAACGGTGAAGTAGCGGCCGTCAACGACGCGCTGGAAAACGCTCCCGAACAGATCAACGCCACCCCCTATGACGCGTGGATCATCCGCGTGAAACTGTCCGGCAAGCCCGAAGGCCTGATGGACGCCGCGGCCTACGAAGAACACTGCAAGAACGAGCATCATTAATCCGCCGTTGCGCGCCCTGCCGCGGACACGACACCCCGGCAGGGCCGCCCGCACGGTCCGGCCGTTCAGAGCGTTCCGCCATTGCAAAATAGTGAAACGCAAGGCGGCGACACAACGCCGCCCGGCCCGAATTTCGCGGAAAAACCGAGTTTTTCCGCGAAACGACAGGCCGTATGGTTTGAACGCAACGCGTCTCAAACTGACTATGATCCAGGAGAGTCCTCCCTTTTCCGGGTCTGCCCGCATCGCCTGCTACAGCGTTGCGCGATATCCCGGAAGCCCCGACGCCCGCGCCGGGGATCCTTCCAAGCCCGCTTCGCCAAGGAGTGACCTATGCCCTTCATTCCCCATACGCCGGAAGAAACGCGGGAGATGCTCGCGACTGTCGGCGTCCGCACGCTGGACGACCTCTTTGCCGACATTCCGGCATCCATGCGCCCCAAAAGCTTCAATCTCCCCAAGGGGCAGAGCGAAGCCGCCATCTGCAACTATTTTGAGGACATGGCGGCCCGCAACCGGACGTCGCTCATTTCCTTTCTGGGCGCCGGCTTCTACAATCACTACATCCCCAAAGCCGTTGACGCTCTGGCCGGGCGCAGTGAGTTCTATACGGCCTATACGCCCTATCAGGCCGAATGCTCTCAGGGGACTCTGCAGGCCATCTTTGAATTTCAGACGGCCGTGACGCGTCTGCTCGATATGGAATGCGCCAACGCCTCCATCTACGACGGCGGCACCTCCATGTTTGAAGCGGCCATGATGGCCGTACGCGCCACAAAACGCTCCGTCATTGTGGTGGATGAAGCCGTCAATCCCGTATGGCGTCAGATGCTGCATACCTATGCCGCGGGCGTGAACGTGACCTTCAAGGTCGTTCCCCAGAAAAACGGCCTCAGCGACATGGACGGGCTCAAAGCCGCCGTCGACGACGCCACCGCCGCCGTCATTGTCCAGAATCCCAACTTCTTCGGCGCGATTCAGGACTTCAGCGATCTTTTCGCTCAGGCGCAGGCGCACAAGGCCCTCGGCATCATTTCCGTCTATCCCGTCATGCAGGCGGTGCTGAAGACGCCCGGAGAAATGGGCGCGGATATTGCCGTGGCCGAAGGCCAGAGCCTCGGTCAGCCCCTTTCCTTCGGCGGCCCCTATCTCGGCCTCATGGCCTGCCGCAAATCTCTTGTCCGCCAGATGCCGGGCCGTATCGTGGGCCGCACGCAGGATCTGGACGGCAAGACCGGCTACGTGCTGACGCTGCAGGCCCGCGAACAGCACATCCGCCGCGCCAAGGCCACGTCCAACATCTGCTCCAATCAGGCCCTCTGCGCCCTGCGCGCCCTGATCCACATGTGCCTGCTCGGCCCCGACGGCCTCGCCCGCACGGCTGAAAACAATATGGCGCTGGCCCGCTATGCCGTGGAACGTCTTACCGCTCTTCCCGGCGTAAGCCGCCTCAACGACGCCCCTTACGGCAATGAAGTGGCGCTGCGCCTGCCCTGCTCCGCGTCGCGCGTCGTCAACGATCTTGCCGAACACGGCTGCGTGCCCGGCTACCCCGTGGCGCGCGCCTATCCCGGTATGGACGACGTGCTGCTGCTGGCCTGCACCGAAAGCAACAACCGCCATCAAATCGGCTTCCTGGCCGAAAGCATGGGAGCACTGCTGTGAAAACCATTTTCGCCGAATCCGTAGAAGGCCGCCGGGCCGCCGGCTATGCCGTGCCCGTGGATGAAAACGCCCCCAAGGCCGCGGACATGCTGCCCGCCGGGCTGCTGCGCAAAAATCCGCCGCGCCTGCCCCAGTGCTCCGAGCTGGACGTGGTGCGCCACTTCACCGGCCTTTCCAAGCTCAACTACAGTGTGGACGCCAATTTCTACCCCCTTGGCTCCTGCACCATGAAGTATAACCCCAAATTCAGCGAGTACGTGTGCAGCCTGCCCGGTTTCGCGCGTCTGCATCCCCTGCTCGCGCAGCTGCCCCGCACGACGGCCTACACCCAGGGGGCGCTCCAGTGCCTCTACGAGGCCGAACAGTGGCTCTGCGAAGTCACGGGCATGAAGGCCTACACCTTCCAGCCCATGGCGGGGGCCAACGGCGAATTCACCGGCGTGCAGCTTATCGCCGCCTATCATCGCTCCAAGGGACGGCATCGCACCAAGATGCTGATTCCCGACTCGGCCCACGGCACCAATCCCGCCTCCGCCGCCCTTGCCGGTTTTGAAACCGTCAATATCGAATCCCGCGACGGCATGGTGGACCCCGAAGCTCTGGCCAAAGCCATCGCCCAGTATCCCGACGAAGTGGCGGGCCTCATGATGACCTGCCCCAATACGCTGGGCCTCATGGAAACCAAGCTTCCGGCCATCGTCGAGGAGCTGCGCAAGATCGACGCCCTGCTCTACTACGACGGGGCCAATATGAACGCCATTCTCGGCAAGATGCGCGTGGGTGACGCCGGCTTTGACGTGGTGCATCTCAACGTGCACAAGACCCTCAGCACCCCGCACGGCGGCGGCGGTCCCGGCTCCGGCCCCGTAGGCGTGGGCGAGCGTCTGCTGCCCTTCCTGCCCGTGCCCCGCGTGCGCCGCCGCGAAGACGGCACCTACTGGCTGGACGAGGATCTGCCCGAGAGCATCGGCAAGATCGGCCCCTTCTACGGCAGCTTTGCCGTGGTCGCCCGCGCTCTGGCCTATATGATGCGTCTGGGCGGCGAAGGTCTCGCCCGCGTGGGCGAATACGCCACGCTCAATGCCAACTACCTCAAGAAGCGCCTCGAAGGCGTCCTTGAGATTCCCTACAGCCGCATCTGCGCCCATGAATTCGTGGCCTCCGCCCCCGAAGGCATGCGCGCCCTCGACATTGCCAAAGCGCTCCTTGATCGCGGCTTCCATGCCCCGACCATCTACTTCCCGCTGATCGTCCATGAATGCCTCATGGCCGAACCCACGGAAACGGAAAGCAAGCAGACGCTCGACGCCTTTGCCGACGCCATCCGGGAAATCGTGGAACTGGGCAGGACCAATCCGCAGGCCCTGCTCGACGCCCCGGTGACCCTGCCCGTGCGCCGCATGGACGAAACCACGGCCGCCCGGCAGATGATCCTCACCGAAGACATGGGCTAGGGCGAGTTAACCCTATTTGCAGAATGTCGGGGGGAAGGGAACCCCCTCTGCCCGCGAGAGGTGTTTCTCTTCCCCCCAGGCCCCATCCCTTCCCCAGCGCGCTTTTTCATAAAAAGACAGCGCGGCAAACAGGAAACCGGCTCGGCGGTTTCTCCAATCCAGAAGGAAAATCATGCAATACTGGCTGTTCAAGACCGAACCGGGCTGCTACTCCTGGGATGATCTGGCCGCGGCGCCGGGACAGACCACGTCATGGGACGGCGTGCGCAACTATCAGGCCCGCAACTTCATGAAAGCCATGAAAACGGGCGATCAGGGATTTTTCTATCACAGCGGCGCGGTCCCGGCCATTGTGGGCATTGTGGAAATCTGCCGCGAAGCCTACCCGGATCATACGGCGCAGGACCCGGAAAATCAGCACTTCGATCCCAAGGCGAGCCCGGAGAAACCCATCTGTGAAATGGTGGACGTGCGCCTTGTACGCGCGCTGCCCGCTCCGCTGCTCCGCAAAAACCTCCTGCAATGGCCGGAACTTGCGGGCATGGAACTCCTCAAACGCGGCAGCCGCCTTTCCGTGCAGCCCGTTTCCGCCGAGCACTTCAACGCCATCTGCCGCAGGGCCGGCATCCTGTAGAGAATTTTCAGTTTGAAACGCTGTGCGTTTCAAACCATACGGCCTGTCGTTTCGCGGAAAAACGCGGTTTTTCCGCTCACTTCTGGCCGGGCGGCGCTGTGCCGCCGCCTCGCGTTTCACCTTTTTCAGAGCCAGAACGCTCTGAGCGCCAAAAATTTTCCGCCCCGCCCGGGCACGCCATATTGAAAAGGCCTCTCATTACGTGTATGCGTAAAAAAAACGGCTATAGCCGTTTTTTTACTGTTATAGCCCTGTTTGGATTGAGCGCACAATCAATGCTGGCCGACTAGGCAAAGTCGGCAAGATCGGCTATAGCTACAGCCCTACCCGCGAACACGGCCCTGAGGGCCGCAACCCGGAGACGAGTCTTACAGGAGGCCCATATGGTTAGCCAAGCGCTGGTGAAAGATTTCGAGGCAATGCTCGGCAAGGAAAACGTCTTTTCCTCCGAAGCAGATCGGCAGAGCTACTCTTACGATTCCGCCGTGCTGCAGCCGGTGGTTCCCGCCCTTGTGGTGCGCCCCACGACGACGGAACAGCTCGGGCAGTGCGTCAAGAAGCTGTATGACAACGGCATTCCCATGACCGTTCGCGGCGCCGGTTCCAACCTGTCCGGCGGCACCATTCCCGACAAGACCAATACCGTCGTCATCCTGACCAACGGCCTGACCCGCATTCTTGAAATCAACACGGCCGACCTGTACGCCGTAGTCGAGCCCGGCGTCGTCACCGCCGATCTGGCCAACGCCGTGGCGGCCAAGAATCTTTTCTATCCCCCGGACCCCGGCTCTCAGGCCGTGTCCACCATTGCGGGCAACATTGCCGAAAACGCCGGCGGTCTGCGCGGCCTGAAGTACGGCGTGACCAAGGACTATGTCATGGGCGTCGAATTCTTTGACGCCACCGGCGAACTGGTCAAAACCGGTTCCCGCACGGTCAAATGCGTGACCGGCTACAATCTGGCCGGCATGATCACGCAGTCCGAAGGCACGCTGGGCATCATTTCCCAGGCCGTGATGAAACTCGTTCCCCCGCCGAAGGCCAGCAAGGCCGTCATGGCCGTCTTCAACGACATGCAGGAAGCCGCCGACGCCGTGGCCGGCATCATCGCCGCGCACGTGGTGCCCTGTACGCTGGAATTCCTCGACAATCAGACCATCGTGCGCGTGGACGACTACACCAAGGCCGGTCTGCCCCGCGACGCGGGCGCCATCCTGCTCATCGAAGTGGACGGCCATCCGGCCCAGGTGGCGGACGACGCCGAAGTGGTGGAACGCGTGCTGAAGGAAAACAACGCCCGCGAAGTCCACGTTGCCAAGGACGCCGCCGAAAAGACCAAACTCTGGGAAGCCCGCCGCATGGCTCTGCCCGTGCTGGCCCGCTGCAAGCCCACCACCGTGCTGGAAGACGCCACGGTGCCGCGCTCGCAGATCCCCGCCATGGTCAAGGCCGTGAACGAAATCGCCGCCAAGTACCGCGTGGAAGTGGGCACCTTCGGCCATGCCGGCGACGGCAACCTGCACCCGACCTTCCTCTGCGACAAGCGCGACAAGGAAGAGTTCGCCCGTGTGGAAGAGGCCATTGACGAGATGTTCGACGTGGCTCTCAAGCTCCAGGGCACGCTGTCCGGCGAGCATGGCATCGGCACGGCCAAGGCCAAGTGGATGGAAAAGGAAACGTCGCGCGGCACCATCCTCTTCTCGCAGCGCCTGCGCCGCGCCCTCGATCCCAAGGGTCTGCTCAATCCCTCCAAGCTGGTGGGCATCTAGGCCACGGGAGAACGCATCATGAGCGATTTACAGAAACTTGCCCGGCGTCTGCTGGCGCTGGAAGATCGTATTGCCGCCTGCATGAAGTGCGGCCTGTGCCAGGCCGTATGCCCCATGTTCGGTGCGACCATGATGGAAGCCGACGTGGCCCGCGGCAAACTGGCCCTCATCGACAATCTCGCGCATGAGATGTTCAATGATCCCGAAGCGCTGGCGGAAAAGCTCGGCCGCTGCCTGCTCTGCGGCTCCTGCGAGGCCAACTGCCCCTCCGGCGTGAAGATCATGGAAGTCTTCATGGAAGCGCGGGAAATCGTCTATGCCTATATCGGCCTGCACCCGCTCAAGAAGGTCATCTTCCGTACCCTGCTGGCCATGCCCACGGTCTTCAATCTGGCCATGCGCGTCGGCGCTCCCATGCAGGGCCTGATCTTCCGCAAGAGCAAGGATGCGCAGGGCACCGTCTGCGCGCCGCTGCTCAACTTCATGCTGGGAGACCGTCACATTCATGCGCTGGCCAAAAAACCTCTGCATGCCATGTACGGCGATCTTGACGAGCCGCGCCAGATGGGCGGCCTGCGCGTGGCCTTCTTCCCCGGCTGTGTGGCCGACAAGATGTACACCCGCATGGGCGACGCCTGCATCCGCGTGCTGCATCATCACGGCGTGGCCATCTACATGCCTTCGGGCTTTGCCTGCTGCGGCATCCCGGCTCTGTCCTCCGGCGACGCCAAGGGCATGGTCAAGGAGATGAAGATCAACCTGGCCCTGCTCGAAGACATGTCGTTCGATTATCTGCTGACGCCCTGCGGTTCGTGCACCTCGACCATCAAGGAGCTGTGGCCCCGCTACGCCGAGCGCCTCGGCGCCATCGAAAAGGGGCTGGCCCAGCGTCTGGCGGCGCGTACCATGGACATCAACGAGTTTCTGGTCAAGGTCATCGGCGTCAAGCCCGCCGAAACCAGGCCCAACGCCCGCAAGGTCACCTACCACGATTCCTGTCACCTGAAAAAGGCGCTGGGCGTGGCGCAGGAACCCCGCGACGTCATCCGCTCCAACCCCTATCTGCAGCTGGTGGAAATGAATTAAGCCGAACGCTGCTGCGGTTGCGGCGTTTCCTTAAACCTCTTCCACTACGATATTACCCGTCAGAAATGACAGCGCAATCGCTATAACGAC
>CAMBWG010000052.1 GCA_945871415.1 uncultured Desulfovibrio sp. | reverse complement strand
TTTTTTAGAGCGTTTCAACTTTGAAAAAGGTGAAACGCGAGGCGGCGGCACAGCGTCGCCCGGCCCAAAGTGAGCGGAAAAACTGCGCTTTTTCCGCGAAGCGACAGGCCGTATGGTTTGAAATGCAAAGCATTTCAAACTGAAAATGCTCTAGTAAGGACGTAAGCCCCCCTCATCAGGCATAGCCGTAGCTGCCGCGCTTGCGCCGGATCATAATCAGGGAAAGGAGCAGTCCCAGAGCTTCGGCGCAGGGAATGGACAACCACACGCCGTCGAGATCCAGCCACAGGGGCAGCAGCAGCGCCGCCGGAACCACGAACAGAAACGTCCGGCAGAACGACAGCAGCGCCGACACGACGCCGTTGGACAGGGCAGTAAACAGCGCCGAAGCATAGATATTGAATCCGGCCAGCAGAAACGAAACGGCAAACAGTCGGAAGCCCCGCGACGCCAGCGTGTGCACCGTTGTGCCCGGCGGGCTGAACAGCCCCGTCAGCACAGGCGCGGACACATAAGCAATACAGCACGTAACCGCCGAAAAAGCGGCTATGAGACGCAGGCTGCGCCGGTGAATGGCGCGCAGGCGCGGCCTGTTTCCGCTGCCGTCGTTGTAGCTGACAAGCGGCGATATGCCCACGGCATAGCCCATGAAAACCATATTGATGAGCCATTGCCCATACAGAATGATCGTAATGGCCGCCACGCCCTCCGCCCCGCACATGCGCATCAGAATATTGTTGAACAGCAGGGTCACGACGGCGGCCGCGAGATTCGATACCATTTCGGAAAAACCGTTTCCGGCGGCCGTCAGCAGGACAGACACCCGCCGCGACGGCCTGCCCAGGCACAGCCCGTCACGGGGGCGCGCAAAATAGGCCAGTCCCAGACATGCCGAAAGGGCATAGCCCAGCCCCGTTGCCACGGCAGCCCCCTGAATGCCCCAGTCCAGCACGGCCATGAAAAGATAATCCAGAACGATATTGCAGATGCCGCCCGCCATAGTGCAGGCCAGCCCCAGCGATGCGCGCCCCGCCGTGATAAAAAAGATCTCAAAGACAAGCGTCAGCAGCAGAAAAGGAAAAAAGAACAGGAGAGGCCACGCATAGTCCCGGCACAGAGGCAGCAGGGTCGTATCGCTCCCCAGCACGGCCAGCAGCGGCTCCAGCATGGCTTCGCCCGCAAGTAGTATCGCCATGCCCAGCAGGCCCACCGTATAGAGAATCAGCGAAAAATATTCCCGCGCGGCAGCGTTATCTCCTTCGCCCATGGTACGCGCCACCAGCGCGCTCCCGCCCATGCCGAACATATGGCCGAGCGACACGCCGAAAATCAGCAGCGGAGCAACAATATTCACCGCTGCCAGCGCATCCGCTCCCACAAGACGCGCCACAAAGATGCCGTCCACAGTCCCGTAAAGCCCGGCACTCAGCATGGAACAGATGGTAGGCAGGGCAAAACGGATAAGGAGCGACGTATCAACAGTCTGATCCAGACTCCGCGACATGACAAACTTCTCCTTCAGAGCATTTTCAGACTGAAACGCTGTGCGTTTCAAACCATACGGCCTGCCGTTTCGCGTAAAAAACGAGGTCTTTCCGCTCACTTCGGACCGGGCGGCGCTGTGTCGCAGTCTCGCGCCCTGCCTTTCTCAAAGGAAAAAAGTCTGAGGCCGGTTTGATCCGCGCGACCGACTCCGGGAGTCTTCTTGCGACACAGCACCGTACAGTATAAAGTCTCCCATAACAGGAGAGTCAAGCATGCCGCCATCCTTTCTGCTCCGTATCGGAGATTTATCCTCCCTTACCGGAGTAAATATAAAAACATTAAGATATTATGACGAGATAGGCGTTCTCCCTCCGCAGTATGTCAATCCCGAAAACGGCTACCGCTATTACGCCCCGCGTCAGGCGCTGCTGGTGGATCTTCTCAGATTCTGCACGCTGACCGGCATCCCCCTCAAAGAATTTTCCAGTTTTGTGACGCCCGACGGGCGCATACGCTATGCGGATCTGCTGGCTGTCGGCAAAAAGGCCGCGGAAGCCCGGATTCAGGAGATACGTCGCACGCTGCACCTGTTGCGAATCCTGGAAGCGGACATGCGCCGCTGTAACGTCTGCCCGCCCGCGCCGACGCTGGGCAACAGCATGCAGCATGCCTGCACTCTGGCTTTGCGTCCCTTTGACGGTGAAGTGGAAAGCGACACCTATCACCGGGCATTGTACCGGCTCATGGTCGATCTGCGTACCACAGGCGTCCCGCCCGCCTATGAATACGGACTGGCCCTCCTTTTCAGAAACGGCACGCGCGGGCGTCATATCTTCATTGAAGTGGAAAAATGCCCGATCAGCCGGAAAATGCCGGGAATCAGCCTGTTGCGGATTCCCGCCACGCCCATGCTGCATACCCGGACAGATGCCCGCGGCATCGAGCAGGCATCCGTCCTCTTTGCCCGCACGCTTTCCGATCCGCAGCCGCATATCATCCTGGGCACGGAACTTTTCGGCGGCGATGTTTCCATGGACAATCCCGCCTACGAACTCCGCTGTCTGCCTCTCTCCCGCGCTTCCCGCAAACCCCCGTGCCCGTAGGGGCCGCACGGGCCGCCTGTCTGGACTTTTGCGCCTTTTTTGGCTAGGCGTTTATTTTTACATCGCTAACCCGGGACGTCCCCGACTGCCCCGGCGGAGAATGCCCATGAGCAGATTGACAGGCAGAGATTTCCTCAAGGAAACGGATTTCACGCCCGAGGAATTCTCCTCGTTGCTGGATTTGGCGGCCGCGCTCAAGAAAGCCAAGAAAAGCGGCACGGAACCCCGCTTTCTGGCAGGCAAAAACATTGCGCTGCTGTTTGAAAAGGATTAAACGCGCACACGTTGTTCCTATGAGGTGGCCGCCTTCGATCAGGGAGCCCACGCAACCTATCTGGGCCCCTCCGGTTCTCAGGTCGGCAAAAAGGAATCCATGGCCGATACGGCGCGCGTTCTTTCCGGCTTTTACGACGGTATCGAATACCGCGGTTTCGGTCAGGACATTGTGGAGACGCTGGCCCGCTTTGCCCCGGTGCCCGTCTGGAACGGACTCACCAACGAATGGCATCCCACCCAGATGCTGGCCGACCTGCTCACCATGCGTGAACACAATGAAAAGCCCCTGTCGCGCCAGACCTTTGCCTACCTGGGCGATGCCCGTTTCAATATGGGCAATTCGCTCATGGTGGCAGCGGCCATGATGGGCATGGATTTCCGCTCCGTGGCCCCCCGCACTCTGTGGACCAGCGACGAAGTGTTCGCCACGGCGCAGGCCATTGCCGCCCGCACAGGCGCGCGCATCAGCCGCACGGAAAGCGTTGCCGACGGCGTCAGGGGCTGCGACTACCTCTATGCCGACGTCTGGGTGTCCATGGGAGAACCGGATGACGTCTGGGAAGAACGCATCAAACTCCTGACGCCCTACCGCATCACCGCCGACGTCATGGCGCAGACAGGCAACCCGGACTGCGGCTTCCTGCACTGCCTGCCCAGCTTCCACAATCGGGAAACCACCGTCGGCGAACAAATCTACCAGCGTTTCGGCATCGACTGCATGGAAGTCACGGACGATGTCTTCGAGTCTCCCCGCAGTCTGGTCTTCCCCGAAGCGGAAAACCGTATGCACACCATCAAGGCCGTCATGGTTGCCACGCTGGCCGACGTGCCCGACGACTTCGTCGCCGATATGCTGCGATAAACTCCCGATATCCGATACTGTACGCGGTTCCCGGCAGAGGCCTCTGCGCCTGCCGGGAGCCGCAGAACAGCAGACACGTCGCCGGAGGCTGTAGCACAGCGCTCCGCCCTCCCGTATCCCCCCGCATCAGGCGGTATCCAGAGCATTTTCCGTTTGAAACGCTGTGCATTTCAAACCATACGGCCTGCCGTTTCGCGGAAAAAGCGCGTTTTTTCCGCTCACTTTGGCCGGGCGGCGCTGTGCCGCCGCCTCGCGTCTTACCTTTTTCAAAGATAAGGCGATCATAAGACAGCTTTCCATCCATATCCCCGACGCTTTCCCGACGCTCCATGCGGCATGATGCTCTTCAGCCGCTGCCGGGGCTCCTTCCCGGCCGCGGCATATCAGCTTTCACTCTCACGCCCGAATTCTGGAGTCAGCATGTCCCCTTCCGCCCCCATTCTTCCCCCACGAATTGAATTTCTGCGCCGCGCCGTCGGCCTTGGCCTGCGCCATGCCGGCACACATACGGCCGCGATGCTGTCCTGTCTGAAAGAAGGCGGAACCTTTGTCCGGCAATGGGCCGAACATCCCCGTTCCATAGGAGCCATAGCCCCCAGCGGGCCCATGCTGGCGGCCCGTATGGCGGCCCTTGTACCTCCGGGCCCCGGTCTGGTGGTGGAACTCGGCCCGGGCACCGGTTCCGTTACGCGCGCCCTGCTGCAAAGCGGCATTGATCCGCAGGATCTGATCCTGGTGGAATATGCGCCCGAGTTCTGCCGGGCTCTGCGCCGCCGTTTCCCGCGCCTTCAGATCATGGAAGGGGACGCCGCCCGTCTGAGCGAACTGCTTGCTCCCCGGCTGGCCCGCACGCGCGTCCGCGCCATTGTCTCTTCGCTGCCGCTCGTCAGCTTCCCTGACGGCATGCGCGCCGCCGTCATCGAACAGATGCGGGCCGTTGCGCGGCACGGCGTCATCATTCAGTTCACCTATGCTCTCTGGGGCCCCTCCATTCTCCAGCAGACCGGCTGCGACAGAGATGTCTGCCGCTTTGCCCTCTGCAACCTGCCCCCGGCCCGCGTGGAACGCTTCCGCAACTGACCTCTGCCCGACACAAGAGCATTTTCAGTTTGAAACGCGTTGCGTTCAAACCATACAGACTGTCGTTTCGCGGAAAAAGCGCGGGTTTCCGCTCGCTTCGGGCCGGACGGCACTGTGCCAGGTAAAAGATCAAAAATGCCTGTGCGACGACAGAGGAAGTCTGTCGCCGCACAGGCATTTTTTTGCAAAGACCGGCAGACCGGTCAAAGAGCATTTTCAGTTTGAAACGCCTTGCGTTTCAAACCATACGGCCTGTCGTTTCGCGGAAAAAACGGTTTTTTCCGCTCACTTCGGGCCGGGCGGCGCTGTGCCGCACCTCGCGTTTCTCCTTTTTCAAAGTTGAAACGCTCAAAGACGTTATGCGGGCTGGCTCTGATGCGTACCCGTCCCCTCCTGTACCCTTCCGCCGAAAAGCGGTCGGGCCGCCAGCAACTTTTCCGTCGAAGCGAACAGATAGAGCACGTCCCCGGCATTAAGAGTACACTCAGGATCAGGCGTGGCAATCATTTCCTTGTCGCGCAAAATCGCCACCACCGTCAGGCCGTGACCGCGCCGCAAATTGCTTTCGCACAGCCGCACGCCGCACAGGGGCGAATCCGCGCACAGCCGTATGGCCTGAACGCCGATCTCCGGCAGTCTGTCCACCATTTCCGACAGATTGCTGACCCCGGCACTCATGCGCCGGATCATGCGGTAATTAGCCCGCCGCAGCCGTGCGGAAAAGGCTTCGATATTCTGCTGCGGCACCAGATAGCGCGAAAGCACCTGACTGAAAACCTCGATGGACGATTCAAACTCTTCGGCAATGACAACGTCCGCGCCCAGACGCCGCAGAGGCGCAACCTCGGTCACAAAACGCGTGCGCGCCACGATAAAGAGATTGGGGTTCATGCTGCGGGCTTCTTCAGTGATGGCACGCACCGCCGCCGGATCGGAAATAATGATGGCCAGCACGCGGGCCTTGTCCACGCCCAGATGTTCCAGCACAACAGGCTGGGAGGCATCGCCGTGCATAATGGGTTCCGAATCCTTGTAGCGGTTGACCGTATCAGGATTCATTTCCAGAATATTATAGGCAATGCCGGACTCCTTTGCCACCAGCGCAAGATGCTTGCCGCTGATGCCGAAGCCCACAATAATCAGATGATCCTGCAGGGCGCAGGCGGAACAGGGCTTTTCTTCCTCTTCCTTGACTTTACGCCAGTGCATGATGGCGCCGCTGATGCGCGGCGCAAGAGAAATGAGCAGCGGCGTCAGCATCATGGTCAGCACGCTGGCCGCCAGAAAAAGCTGATACTCCTCCATGCTGAAAAGATGGTACGTCAGGCCGGACGCCGCCAGCACAAAGGAAAATTCCCCGACCTGCGCCAGCGCAAGACCGCTGAAAACCGCCGTATGCAGAGGATAGCCCTGCATGAGCGCCGCCGGCAGAGAAAGAAGGAACTTCAGAATGATGAAGACGGCGGTAAAGGCCAGAATGGCCCCCATGTGGTTCAGGAAGAAGCCCACATCCAGCATCATGCCCACGGAGATGAAAAAGAGACTGAGGAAGATATCTCTGTAGGGCAGAACGCCGGAAACGACGCTCATACTGTATGGCGAACGGGCCAGCAGCAGGCCCGCCAGAAAGGCGCCCAGCGAAAAAGACAGTCCAAGGGATTCCGTAAGCGTGGCAATGCCGAAGCAGAGGGCCAGCGTCGTCATCAGCAGAATTTCCCGCGCCCGGGTAGCCATAACGGCATCCATGAGACGGGCCAGCCCGAAGTGAGCCGCCAGCAGGACGCCGCCAAGAACGGCAATCACCTTGCCCACGGCAAACAGCGCCTCCGTCAGCGAAAGCGTCAGAGCCCCGCCCAGCAGGGGCACGCACAGCATGAAGGGCGCAACCATGATATCCTGAAAGACAAGAATGGCCAGGGTGATTCGCCCGACCGGGGTGCTGGTGTAGCCCTTTTTCTGAAAAATCTGCAAGACAATGGCCGACGAGGACAAAGCCGCCAGACAGCCCCAGAAAATCCCCGACTGTATGCTTGTGCCGTACAGCCAGCAGGCCAGCGCAATAAAGGCCACCGTCAGACCAATCTGCAAACTGCCGCCCATGAACACAGGCCGCTTGAGCCTGTTGAGCGCATCCACCGACAACTCAATGCCAATGGTAAACAACAGCATGGCCACGCCCAGATCCGCGATCTGGTTGATGATCTCCTGATCCTCCACCAGTCCCAGCATGGACGGCCCGCACAGTACGCCCGTCAGCAGAAAACCCACCATAGGCATGATTTTCAACTTGTTGCATACGAGGCTGACGGCAATGGCCAGCAGAAAAAGAATAACAAGCTGATGCAACTGTTCCATACAGAAATGCCCCAAACTCAAAGAGATACGGGGGAAGGGACTCATTGCCCTTCCCCCGGACACACTCACGCCCGCGCGTCCTGTTCGGAAAAATGAAGTCTGACGGCTGCGCCGCCGTATTTTTCCACGGCAGCCATCTCCGGAAGCAGGAGAAACGGAAACATGAGAGACGCGCATTTCACGCGATGATACAGCCAACTCCGGGGTCCGCCATCCGGCGGATCGGCCTGGAGATTTTCAGTTTGAAACGCTGTGCGTTTCAAACCATACGGCCTGTCGTTTCGCGGAAAAAGCGCGTTTTTCCGCTTACTTCTGACCGTGCGGCGCAGTGCCGCCGCCTCGCGTTTTACCTTTTTCAAAGGAGCAACGCTCTAGCGGAAGACCCCGGTTTCCACTTCGCACACGGCAGGCTGCCCTGGCTTCCAGCCCTTGGCCAGCATGTCAACGCCGGGGATGCGGATTCTGGCGGGAACGACATTTTCCCGCGGGCCGTCCCGCTGATCCGGCATGTTCAGCTTTTCCGCCGGAGCCAGCTCGGCTATTTCGCCGTCCAGGCTTTCCTTGCTGCCGCCGATGATCACACGGCAGGGCATGCCCTGCCGCAGCAGACCGGCCTGTTCCGCCGGGAAGTAGGCCAGAACCCACCAGTACTCGCTGGAGGAAGGCACAATTTCCATCAGGGGCTGCTGCCGCTGCACGGTCTGCCCCTGCGCGGTCTGCACATGCAGCACAAGTCCGTCCTGCGCGCTGGTCAGCACGCCGTCCACCGACGGCAGACTGCTGCCGGAAGGCGTCATCACTCCCGCAGCGGGACCGGCCACGCGCTTGGCCTTCTGAATTTCATCACGCAGGGCCATCACATCCCGTTCGGCCTCGGCCCGTTCCTGATTGGCCTGCTCAAAACGCTTTTCCGCCTGCTCCAGGGCCGCGCGCGCCTCGGCTTCCTTGCGGGCGGCCTTTTCATAGGCGGGACCGCCGGAAGCAGCCATGCCGCGCAACGTCAGCTGGGCCCGTACATGTTCCATGCTCTTCTGTTCGCGCTCCCGGGAACGCAACGCCTCTTCATGCCGGGCAATGGTCAGGCGCGATACCATGCCTTCCCATGCCGCCTGCGCGCGTTGCAGACGCTCCGTGGCCATTTCGCGCTGCACCATGTCGGAACGCAGCGCACGCAAATCATGCCCTGCCTGTTCCTGACGGCGCAGCAGATCCTCATTGCTCAGACGCAGCAGCGCCTGTCCGCTGCTGACGCGCATTCCCTCGCTTACAAAAACATTTTCCACAGGCGCGCTGTACGGCGCCGTCAGCATCTGACTTTCGGCATCCAGCGCGGCCCAGCGGCTCTGCACGGAAGAGCCGGAAAGCCAGAGAAGCGCCAGACCGGCCAGAAGCAGAGCCAGCAAAAGGACAGCCACGGCCAGCAAAAGGCGTGCCCGGTTCCGGGAAGGCTTTTGCGGCGGAACATCCATGGAAAGGACTTCGCCCATAGTTTCACCTCAGTGCTGGAGCAAAGCCGCCCCGGAGTCGGCATGGCCCGGAAGCGACGTTGCCCGATACGACGAAAAAGGCGTGTTCTCCGCGCCCGGCGCGGGTGTGCGCTCCCGCGTTTCAGAGTGCAACCGCGGGCTTCCAGTCTACGGAGCAACGGCCGCTTTGGCAATCTTGCAAGGGGCCGTTTCCGAAAAGGGATCTCCCGTCACCGCACACGTTTTCACTTCTTTTTCTGAAAAAGGCGCCCCCTCAGAACGTCCGGCGGCAGGCTCCGCGCAACGGAACCCCCAGCGACTGCCGCAATGCCTCGATACGTTCCCAGGACTGCTGAACACGCCACAGGGGGATGGAACCATCCCGCACCAGCTCCATAAAGGCGGCATGCACCTTTTCCGGCAGATCCGGGTCCGGCTGCGCGGTATTGTTGCCAAAAATAAGAATATCGTTACCCGCGGCCACAGCCAGCAGCACCACCTGCTTCAGCGTGAAGCGCCGGGCTACGGCGTCCATCATCAAATCGTCGCTGATGACCACGCCCTGCCAGCCCATCTGTCCCCGCAGCAGATCCTCTATGACGGCCGGGGACAGAGAAGCGGGCAGGCGGGCGTCCATACCGCGATGCGACACGTGCCCGACCATGACCATACCGGGCCAGCCTGCGGCAAAACAATCCCGGTAGGGTTGCAGTTCTGCGGCCTGCCAGGTTTCCGTAATATCGGCCGTGCCGCGGTGCGTATCAAAACGGGAACTCCCGTGCCCGGGGAAATGCTTGAGCACGGGAATAACCCCTTCCGCGGCCAGTCCCTGCCCGAAGGCCCAGGCATGCAGCGACACCGTCTGCGGACTGGGGCTGAAACTGCGGCCAAGGCGGGCAATGACGGGATTACCGGGATTGGTGTTCACGTCGGCCACGGGCGCAAGATTCACGTTGACGCCGACGGAATGCAGCTCCCTGCCCAGCCGCTCGGCCCGGCCCCAGGTCCGCTCCGGCCGTTCCCTGCCCATGAGGGAAGCCGACGGCAGCGCGGAAAAACCATAGGCGGGCTTACAGCGGCGGACATTGCCGCCCTCGTCATCCACGGCAATAAAGGGCGGCAGCGGAGCCGCCTGCCGCAGTGCCGCCGTCAGCCCGCGCAACTGCTGCGGGGAACGGATATTGCGCAGACCGCCGCTGGCCGTATCCTTGTCGAACAGCAGCACATGCCCCACCCTGCCTGCGCGCAGAGCCTTCCAGAAAACGGGATCGTCGGTCTCCTGCGTTCCGCGAAAACCGAGCATGAGCATGGAACCGACCATGCGCTCCGGGGACAGAACCGCTTCACCCGGCGTCGCGCCGCGCGCCAGATGCGGCAGCAGCGCAAGCAGGAAGGCCAGAATAAAGGCTATCAGACTCAGACGCGCCATCTGTCCGTTCATGCGGAAAGCTCCTCCTGCTGTTCAGCGGGGGCCTGTCGCCCCTGAGCAAATTCATCCATAAATATCTGCCAGACCGT
>CAMBWG010000051.1 GCA_945871415.1 uncultured Desulfovibrio sp. | reverse complement strand
CGCAAGCGCCGCGGCCACCTTCGGATCGTCCCAGATGCCGGGGCCGAGACGGGCGTCAATGCTCATGGCATAGGCCAGGGAACGCCTGTCGTCATAACCTGCGGCCGACAGGGCAAGGGCGGTGCGTTCGCCCAGGGCGTAGGCCTGCGGCAGAGGCATTTCGCGCAGGCGTTCGCCCGGCGAAAGTCCCAGCGTGCCGATGATGGTGTGGATCATGACCTCGTCCCAGATGTGATCAAAGAGGCTTTCGGGATAGGCCTCCGTCTCCTCGCTGCGGTAGCCCGCATCCTCTCCGCCGCCGCAGACAACGGCCGCGCACCGGCCCGGTTCCCAGGCATGGAGGCGGAGCGTCGGTCCCAGAAAGCGGGGGAGTACGGACGGCAGTTCGGGCCAGGTGGTCATGCCGTAGAGGATGCGCGGATCATACCAGCGGAACAGGGCGGTTTCGCCGCCGTCGGGACGGCACTCCAGCTGCCATTGCAGATGATCGAAAACCTCGTCATAGGTTCCGGGAGCCGTTTCCGCCAGACAGCCCAGAGGTTTTTCCGCGCTTTGCGCAAGAATCCAGTCACAGGCGGCGTTATTTTCCCGGACGGGCAGTATCCACGGGCCCGCCTCGGCAACATCCTCCTGCCAGGTATTCATGTACAGGGGCAGGGCCTGCGGGTCTTCCTCCAGTTCCCAGAGGATGCCGGGCAGATCGGGATGGGCGCAGCCGTCGAGAATCCAGTAGAATTCGCGATCCTGCCGCGTCAGCAGAAGGCGCATGCCGGTGTGCCAGTCCGCGCAGGACTGCCGGGGATTCATGGATGGCAGGGTCATTTTTTCCCTCCGCTGTTCACCTTGCAGCTGGAAGCAAGAGGTTGCGCCGCCTTCTGCGCGCTGGACAGCGTCCGCGCCTGGGCGCTTCTGCCGACGGACGCGCCTCCGCCTCTGCCGGCACGCGATCTTTTCCGGGACTTTTTCTTTCTTTTTTTCTTTTTGGGTGAAGGAATGTCAGGCGGCGAGTCCTGGGGCAGTTTCGGCTCTTCCGGTTTCGCGACAATACATTTGAGCGGCGATCCGCCCGAGTTCAGGCCGATGATCCTGCCCTTGAGGTGCACTCCCGACGGGTCCAGCTTGATGAAGCTGCTTCCGGCCTTGATGGTGATGCCCGTGCCCGCCTCCAGCACGAGCTTTGTTCCGGCCTTGATGTGAACTTCCTTTCCCACGTTGACCAGCCATTTCTGGTCGATCTTTTCCTGACGGCTCGCGTGGAGCGTCAGGTGATCGTCGGCTTCCAGCTCCACCTTGCGGATGCCTTCGTAGTATTCGTGGGTCTCTCCCTGCACATCCTGGAACAGGCTGCCTTCCACCGAGCAGCTGCGGTTTCGCTGGATGTTTTCCGTCCAGTCATTGCCCACGTCGAAATTCATGTCCCGTTCGGCGTGAACGCAGATTTCCTCCTTCATCTTTTTATCTTCGATGCGGAGTTCGTTGGCGCCGCTGCCCCCCGGAGAAGAGCTGGTACGCAGCACCGTCGTGGTCTTTCCGGAGGGCAGATCGCAGGGCAGACCCATGTCGGCATGGTACACCCGCCCGGTGACAACGGGTCTGTCCGGGTCCCCTTCCAGAAAGGACACGAGCACTTCGCTGCCGACGCGGGGAATGGCCAGCGAGCCGAAACCGTTGCCGGCCCAGCCCTGCGCGACTCTGAGCCAGCAGGAGGCCGTGTCGTCTTCCTTGTCGCGGCGATCCCAGAAGAAATACACCTTCACCCGGCCGTACTGATCCGTATGGATTTCCTCGCCTGCCGGGCCGGTGACCAGCGCGGACTGCACGCCCATGATGCGCCGTTTTTCGTGCCTGAGCGCGGGCACGAAGCGCGTGCTCACCGGAATGGCGACGAACTCCGCCGCATAGCTCAGACCTCTGTCTTCGGGGGCTTCCTCTTCCAGCACGGCCGGCTGCTCGCCCCTGTGGACGACTTCGCACAGCCACCACGGCCGGTTGAGATCCGCCCGCGGATGATCGTGCATGCCGAAGACCTGTCCCGGCGTCATGCGGCTGACGTCGGTTGTTCCCTCCAGCCGTTCGCAGTAGACAAGCTGGCGCGCAAGCTGAATTTTTGCATAGCGCTCCCCTTCGGCGACGGTCTGGTAGATATGTGGAAAGCGATAGCTTTCCAGCTCCATGCCCGAGGGGGCCGGAGCGCCGCCCCCGGTCTCCTGGCTCGCTTCAAGATCGACCGACGGCGTCAGGGGATTCCATTCCCGATAGGCGGCCTTGTCGCCGCTGATGCGCTGCTGATGGGCTATTCTGCTGATGACGGGGCCGTCGGGCACACCGCCGGAGCCGGGAAAGAAGCGAATGTCCGCCTCGCCGGAAATGGGCCGCCCCCCCGGCATGTCGGTAAGGACAAGGCAATGCCTTGCTTCCGAATGCTCAAAGAAGAAGGCGATGCCTTCCTCTTCGCACAGGCGGCAGAGAAAGTGGTAATCGGATTCCCCGTACTGCGTGCAGTAGTCGCGCGGCGCGTAGTTCCCGATCAGGCGGAATTCATAGAGCTCGGGAGAAAAACGCTGCTCCCTGAGAACGTCGTCAATAATCTGAACGACGGTCTTTGATTGATAAATCCGGTGATTGACTGTTTCCTGCAGAAAGCGCAGGCGCGGCACCAGAACGCACTGATAGTGCGTAAAGCGGTGGCCGGTGTGCATCTGCCGTATCTCGCCGATGACGCCGTGCACAAGGCGGCAGCCGCCGCTTCTGTCGGCAATGGAGAGCAGCCCGTCGCTGCCGAGAAAGGACGCCGTCGGCAGGGCGCTGTCCGGGGAAACAAAGTCGACGACAAAGGTAAACGGCTCATTGACGCGTTCCGTCCCTGTGAACGCATAGACGGCATATGTTCCCGCTGCCGTGGAAAAGGTGAACCATGACTGATTGGCGCCAAGAGGATGCATGTCCTCCTCCCTGAGAGGTGTCGTTGCGGCGGGCTCCCGGCGTCGGCCTCCCTGTGCCCGCCGTTTCCCGAAGCCGGAGGGAGCATTGCGACAGCCCGGTTGCGCAATCTCCCTGAAAAGGTTAATTTATTTTTCGATATAAATATATTGTATCAAGTATCTGATTACTATTCAAGCGCCGTAAATATTTCCGGGACGGCCCGGCCGGACGCATGCCGCCCGCGGCCCTCTTTCCCATCAGCGGCTTTTGCGCTAGGTTTGGGGAGCGGTATCGCATGGCGCACGGGGTGGGCCGTCCGACGCCGCACCGCGTGCCGGGAGGCCGCGGCGCGTTCCGGTGTGGAGCGCGTGCGCGGCGGCAGACCGCCGTGCGGGGAATGTCTGTTTATGGAGCTGTTGCTATGGATGATCAGAAGAATTCGGCGGGTCCCGAAAAAAAGACCATACTTATTATTGAAGACAGCGCCTTCCAGTCAAAGCTGATTCGTCGGCACGTGCAGCTGACCACGGATCTGCCCGTGCTGGAGGCCCATACGCTGGCCGAAGCCGAAGCCGTGCTGCAGGAGCACAGCGATGAAATCTTTCTGGCGCTTGTGGACCTCAATCTGGAAGACGCCCCGGACGGGCAGGCGCTGGATCTCTGCCTGAAGTGGGAGGTTCCCTCCATGGTGCTGACCGCCCGCCTTGACGAGCAGGTGCGCGAAAAGTGTCTGCATCAGCATGTGGTGGATTACTTCATCAAGGGCAGCATCGCCGATATGGACCCCCTGCTTGCCGCCGTGGAGCGCGTCTACAAGAATCAGTCGCTCACCGCGCTGGTCGTGGACGACTCCCACACCCAGCGCGCCGCCGTGCGCAAGCTGCTTGAAGTGCAGCGCCTGAACGTGCTTGAAGCCGACAGCGGCGAAGCGGCCCTTACCGTGCTGGAAGAGCATCCCGAAATCCGTCTTGTGGTGACGGACTTCCATATGCCCGGCATGGGCGGTCTTGAGCTGGTGCGGCAGGCCCGCGCCAGGCGCCGTCTTGACGAGCTGTCCATCATCGGTCTGTCCTCGGCCGGTTCCGGCCCGCTGACCGCCCGCTTCCTCAAGAACGGGGCCAACGACTTTTTGACAAAGCCCTTTGAAAACGAAGAATTCTACTGGCGCATCAATCAGTCCCTCACCACGCAGGACCTCATGCGCACCATGCGCGATATTCGCCAGCAGCACGAATAGAGCATTTTTCAGCGCTGGACTTTCCCGCGCATGTGGGGGGGGGCCATATCTCCGGCTGCGGCTTCGCCGTAGCGTAAGGTTTCCCCGCACACGTGGGGGATTACATTCCTGTCGCTTCTGTGGCTGATGCCTTTTTCCCTGTATTGCGGCTGCTGCCCGGCACGGGCGGCGGGTCGCCTGCCCGGCGCGGGGCATGGGGTGAGAGGGGTTCCCCCTCTGCACCCCCTGCACCCCCGTACTCCCCTTTTGCGGTAACGCGAAAATGGTCTCTTTAATGGAACTGTACCCCGCCCGCCGCGTGTCGCGCGGGGCATCGGCGCGAACCTTCCCGGCCCTGTGGGCCGGGTGATGTCCGCGCCTGCTTTGGCGCTCCGTCCGCCCTGCGGGCGTCCGGGATCGCCTTCGCGCCCGCGCCATCGCTGTATCAGCGGCGTGGGCGGAAGGTCTTCCCCACGCACGTGGGGGTGTTTCCAGCACCGGCATGTCGGCAATGCGCTTCGGCAGGTCTTCTCCGCGCACGTGGGGGTGTTTCCATCTTGTCCCATGCCTCAAAAAGCTGACGCTGGTCTTCCTCACGCCTGTGGGGTGAAGTGGCTCGCCGTTTCAAGGCGCGCGAAAAAGGCCGTTCCTCGATGTTGAGGGGCGGCCTTTGTTGTTTCCGGCGTCGGGGCATTTCTGTTTTTTCGCGTTGTTACCTTCGGGGGAGGGGGGCGCGGGGGAGGGTGTCGGCGTTGCCGTATCGCGTCATCCTCCCGAATAAAGCGCGTTCGAGCGTTTCACCTTTGAAAAAGGTGAAACGCGAGGCGGCGGCACAGCCCGTCCGGCCCAGAGTGAGCGGAAAAACCGCGCTTTTTCCGCGAAACGACAGGCCGTATGGTTTGAAATGCGAAGCATTTCAAACTAAAAATACTTTATGGATACTTTCTCTGTTTTTCTGGTTCTGGGTATGGCCGCCGGCGTTCTGTGGGTTGTGTATTATCAGAGTCGGTTTGTCAGGCTGCTGAAAGGTCTCCATGAAGAGCTCAGAAAACTTTTTTCTCACGATTTTCAGAAGATGCCAGAAAATATGCGCGCAAGCAGCATACGACAAAGATTGTTCTTGTTGACGGGCAGACTCTGGCGGAACTCATGATTGATCATAATCTCGGCGTCAGCTCTGTTGCTCAGTATGAAATAAAGCGTATAGATTCCGATTTCTTTAATGATGCGGAGTAACGCTTTTGCTTTTTTGTCTTCCCCACGCCCGTGGGATGCTGAAAAAATTTTTCAGTCAACAGCGCAGGGCATGTCCCCGGCGGGAATATAACGCCTTGAAAAGGAATGAATTGCTATGAAAAGACTATGTTCCTTACTGGTCATCATGCTGTACGGTTGTTGTTTCTCCCTCGCGTTTGCCGCTTCCTTTGAAGATACGCAACGCGGGGCGGAGCAGGGAGACGCCGTTGCGCAGAATGAACTTGGGCGTATGTACGATCGCGGCACGGGCGTGGAAAAAGATTATAAGAAAGCCAGGGAATTCTATGAAAAAGCCGCCGCGCAGGGGCTTCCCGAAGCTCAATTCAACCTCGGCAAGATATATGCCTTCAGGAAAGGCGTCCCGCAGGATTTCGTAACCGCCCGTCAGTGGTGGGAAAAAGCCGCCGCTCAGGGAAACGCCGACGCCATGTGCTCTCTCGGTATTCTCTACGAATACGCCAGGGGCGTGTCCTATGATCCCGCCAAAGCGAAGGAGCTGTATCGCAGAGCGTGCGATAAGGGGGATCGCGTTGCCTGTGAGGGCTATATGCGGTTGAATCGCTGAGGCGCAGGAGCGTTCCTCAGATACACAGAGAGGGCTGAAAATCAACGTGAAAGGTTGATTTTCAGTCCTCTTTTGCATTCTGAATTTGAGCGGGGAGACGAGAAGAATTCTGACGGGATGCATCGTCAGAAAGATGCATCAGAGATGACAGCGTCCCGGCGAATGAGCTGGATCTGCCGGTTCAAAATCTTGCGGGTTTGGAAAGAGCGTCTCAACGGTTTTCGCAAAAAAGCGCATCATGTCCGTAGCGTCTCCCGTCTTATAGAAAAGCGACAAGCGGTGATGAAAGTCTTCCGAATCTCTGTTCAGTACGGTGATCGGATGAAGACCGTTGCTCATCAGGATTCCGTTCATCATTAACGATGCCGCGCGCTTGTTGGCATCATAGAAGAGCTGGCTGCGGGCCATGAAAAGAAAGACGGCGATCGCCGCTTCCGCAGGCGCGTAATTTTCAATGATGAAGGAAAATCCCTGTTCCGTCAGACTGGACAACTTCGAAAAATGGGGCGGGGAATAAGAGGTGCCCCCGATAGCCACCTCTGAACGCCTGAACACGCCCCATTCAAGAGCTTCTTCCTTTCCCGCGTAGCTATGCAGCAGGCAGGCTGTTTCCTTGTTCAGGGAAAACTTTTCGTTCAGGATCAAGTCTGCAAGCTTTTTGCACCCGTCTCCGTAATTCTTCACCTGCATAAGCTGGTCGATTGATATTCCCCCGACAGACTGTCCTTTCAAAATTGTTTCTGTCTGGGGCAGCGTCGCTGGGTTATGTTCAAAAGAAGACAGACAGTTCCAGGTGATGGACGCAATATTTTTTCTGAACGCGAAAACAGCGTTCTTTCTTGTCCTCATGTCTGGAATTGCAAAGTCAGGTCTCTCGGACCAGAACATACCGTCCAGATACTTTATCGTTACGTCTTTAGAGCCTTTGCCCGCGCGATTATGCCTAAGTATTTTTTTTATCCATTCTTCAAATAAAGGTTCATATATATGGAAGTTTTGACGCCACCACTGGCTGCAGGCATAGAATTCATTGTTGAACTTATGCCTTGTCCAGTATCTGCAATTATTTGATTTATCTCTTATCTTTTGTTCGTCAGGTTCGAGCAGCGGATAGTCAATGTGAAAAGTCCTTTTGCAATACTCTTTGTTTTGTAAATTGTTCAATTCGTCTTTCCATAATAAATTATACTTAAACATGTATTCAAGCGTTGATTTAACAAAGTCCTGAAAAGACATGTTTGATGATTTTCTTGTTGGAAGGGTAATATGTCCGGACATAAAATTCACCTTATGAATAGACGTATTAGAGCGTTTCACTTTTGAAAAGGTGAAGCGCGAGGCGGCGGCACAGCGCCGCCCGGCCAGAATTAAGCGGAAAACCGCGTTTTTTCCGCGAAACGACAGGCCGTATGGTTTGAAACGTTCTAAGCCAGTTTTTGCAGCGCCGTCACGAAAGCGGCCGTCTTGAGGCGTTTATGCTCTGTGATGTGCGGGGGGTCTTCCAGCGTGCGGTGCAGCCAGTCCGGCAGGCGCGTGTCGTTGTTCAGGGCAAGATAGCCCAGAAGCGTACGGGAGAAGTAGGCAAAGCTGTTGCGGAACCCCTGGGAAATGACGCTTTCGGACGCAAAGCATGTTCCCGGTCCGTAGTCCAGCATCTGCCGGAGCTGGAACAGCGTTTCCGGAGCGGAAACAAGAAAAAGAAGCACGTCCGCGCAAAAGGCGCAACGAAAATGAGCAAAGTCCTGAACATACCAGTCCGGGGCGGGCCGGTATTCATTATAGAGGTGATAGCCGTAGCGGTACAGGGAGGTTCCCAGCAGTTCCTGAAAGCGGGGATTGTCGCGCCCGAACGTCACCAGTCTGATCTGATCCCGGACGCTCAGGCGGCGCGGGGCAAAGGCCAGATCATACATGGCGGCAAGGCCGGGAATACCCATGTAGTCTTCCACCCGTTGACGAATGGCGCTGTCGGCAAAGCACATGAGCAGCAGGGGAAAGTCTTCCGGCAGTTCCGGAAGGGCGCGGAATATGGCGTCCATATAACCGCATTTTTTCAGAATATAGAGCAGGTAGAGGATTTCCCCGTTGGCGCAGCAGTTTACATTGCGCGCATCCGCAAAAAGTATGGGGCTCTCAAAACCGCCGGCCGGAGCGAGCTTGTAGGTGAAATCGCCGCCCCGCACCGTGGCCGCCGTGCGCAGCAGGGCCGGAATATCAGGATTTTCCGGCGTGATCGTGGCCGTGGCCAGAAAGTGATTGATGAAGGGGTGATGAAAGGCGGCATGAAGCGTGCGGTAGTCGCGCAGCTCGTAGGCATCCTCCACGTACTTGCGTCTGTTTTCGACAAGTTCCGGGGTCGCGTCAAACAGCTCCGGTCTGGCGGCCCGCAGATTGCGTTCCGAAAGCCAGTAGAGGCGGAAAAGAATGGCGTCGTCCCCCTTGCGGAGAACGCCGGAGTCGATGGCGTCCTTTCTGCGTCCGCGAACCGGGCCGCGCTCCAGCCAGATCAGCGGCATCTCCCAGTCCTGCGGCACGGCCAGCCGCCGTGCATACTCCCTGTCCGCATTCTTTATGTCGGGGTCAATCTCCAGCCAGTTCAGCAGGTCCCAGTCATTGCCGTTGTTCCCCGCGCCGTAAATGCGGCCCTGTATCCATGCGGCGGCCGCATCCTCCGGGCGATCGAGACGAAAGAGCCAGTCCGTCCGCACATGCAGGTATCGTGTGCAGTACCCGAGTTCGGCGTCAGGCTCCTGTTCCAGCCGGGCCATAAAGGCTTCCGCCTGCCCGGGCGTCAGCGCGGGGTCTTCCAGAAATTCCAGGTACGCATTCCATGTGCTTTCCAGAGCCTTGTCTCTGTGCAGCAGCTCGTCAATGTCTTTCATAGAGCATTTTTATTTTGAAACGCTTTGCATTTCAAACTGAAAATGCTCTATTTTTGCTCTTTCTTATCTTGCGGCTGCCGCCCGGCGCGGGCGGCAGGTCGCCTGCCCGGCGCGGGACATGGGGTGAGAGGGGAAGCCCTCCCGCACCCCTTTTCCCCGGCAATTTACGATTGGGGCCGCTCCTGCAGCGCCGCGATGAGGTCCGCCGTCCTGATGACTTCATGCTCCTTCGCAAACCACGTTTTCACCGTCAGTTCCTGATGCTGCCAGTCCGCAAGGCGCGCATCGTTGTTCAGAGCAAGATAGCCCATGATGTTGCGGGTGAAAAAGGGCGAGCTGGTGGGAAAGGCGATATATGCCATGCTGGAGCCGTCCAGATAGGCCTCGGCCCCGTAGTCCAGCAGCTGCCGGAGCTGGGGCAGCGTCTCCGGGGCGGAAAGCAGAAAAAGAAGCACGTCCGAACAGAAGGCGGCACGGAAATGATGCAGTTCCTGTATTTGCGTATTCAGCACATAGAAGTACGGGCAGTAGATATGATAGCCGTAACGGTACAGAGAAATGCCCAGTAATTTCTGAAAACGGGGATTGTTGCGTCCGAATTCCACCAGTTTCAGTTGATCCTTAACGTTCAGATGGCGCGGAGCAAAGGCCAGATTGTACATGGCGGCAAGGCCGGGGATGCCCATATACGCTTCCACCCGTTGACGAATGGCGCTGTCGGCAAAGCACATGAGCAGCAGGGGAAAGTCTTCCGGCAGTTCCGGAAGGGCGCGGAATATGGCGTCCATATAACCGCATTTTTTCAGAATATAGAGCAGGTAGAGGACTTCCAGATTTTTGTCCCCGTGAACCCTGTATTTTTTTTCGTACAGCAGCGTTTTCCGCTCCCCCCGGTACATGGCTATTTTGTAGGGGAGTTCGCCGCCCCGCGTGGTGGCCGCCGTGTGCAGCAGGGTCGGGATATCGAGAGTTTCCGGCGTGGCCGTGGTCAGAACATCCCGTATGGCGCGTATCTGAAAGGTTATGAAGCTGTAGTCCCGTATATCATACGCGTCATGCACATATTTTGCTTTATTGGCGGCAAGCGCCGGGTCCGCATCAAATACGTCCGCTCTGACGGCCTTCTCCTTGCTCATATGGTAGCGGAAAAGATAGACGTCATCTCCTTTGCGGAGATACTGGCGGCTGACTTCATCCTGCATGTGCCGACGGCGCAGCGGGCGTCGCTCCAGCCAGATCAGCGGTCTGGACTTCCAGTCTTCAGTGCCTGTCATGGGTGCGCTCCGTAGAGAGCGTTTTGCCTTTGAAAACAGGCAAAAAACGCTTCAGGCATGACTAGCATTTCCGCGGGGCTTCCGGCAACTGCCGGGGATGTCGGAGCGCGCGGCAGCCCGGCGCTGCCGCCCGGCATGGGCGGCGGGTCGCCTGCCCGGCGCGGGGGGGGGGGGGGG
>CAMBWG010000050.1 GCA_945871415.1 uncultured Desulfovibrio sp. | reverse complement strand
GCGACTCCGCCGTCTATGACGCGCTGGTGCGCATGGCGCAGGATTTTTCCATGCGCGATCCGCTGGTGGACGGACAGGGCAACTTCGGTTCTCTGGACGGCGACCCCGCCGCCGCCATGCGATACACCGAAGTGCGCATGTCGCGTCTGGCAAGCGAGTTTCTGGCGGATCTGGACAAGGAAACCGTCGATTTCCTGCCCAACTACGACAATACTCTGCAGGAACCGTCCGTGCTGCCGACCAAGGTGCCCAACCTGCTGCTCAACGGTTCGTCGGGCATTGCCGTGGGTATGGCCACCAATATTCCGCCGCACAATCTGGGGGAACTCTGCGATGCGCTGCACTATCTGCTGGAGCATCCCCAGTGCAGCGTCGAAGACCTGATGGACTTCATCAAGGGGCCGGACTTCCCGACGGCGGGCTTTGTCTACGCGGGCAAGGGCCTGCACGACGCCTACAGCACGGGGCGCGGCACCGTAAAGGTGCGCGGCCGCGTGGAGGTGGAAGAGCGTAAAAAGGGCCTGCAGGCCGTCGTTATCCGGGAAATTCCCTTCGGGCTCAACAAGTCCGGTCTGGTGGAAAAGATTGCGGCGCTGGTGAACGAGCGCAAGATTGACGGCATTGTGGACCTGCGGGACGAATCGGACCGCAAGGGCATCCGCATTGTGGTCGATCTCAAGCGCGGCGTCATTCCCGAGATTGTCATCAACCAGCTTTACAAGTATACGCCGCTGGAAACGAGCTTCGGCATCAATATGCTGGCTGTGGTGGATAACCGCCCGGTGCTGCTCAATCTCAAGACGGCTCTGTCCTGCTTTGTGGATCACCGTCGCGAGGTGGTCATACGGCGCACGCGCTTCGATCTGCGCAAGGCCGAAGCACGCGCCCATATTCTGGAAGGTCTGCGGCTGGCCATCGATCACATTGACGAGGTGGTTGCGCTCATTCGCGCGGCGGCGAATCCCGATGCCGCGCGTGCGGCTCTGATGGAGCGTTTTTCCTTCTCCGAGGTGCAGGCCCGCGCCATTCTCGACATGCGCCTGCAGCGTCTGACGGGCCTGCAGCGCGACGAACTCATGAACGAGTATAAGGACCTGCTGCAGAAGATTGAATTCTACAAGTCCGTTCTGGAAAACGCCGATGTGCTGCGCAGCGAAATGAAGCGCGAAATTGCGGAAATCCGGGACGCCTTTGCCACGCCGCGCCGCACGGAAGTGGTGGCTGAAGCTCTCAACGGCATTGATATCGAGGATCTCATTCCCGATGACGAGGTCGTGATCACCCTGTCCCGCCGCGGTTACATGAAGCGGACGCCGCTGGAAAACTACCAGCAGCAGAAGCGCGGCGGCAAGGGCATCGCCGCCCTGCACACGTCCGAGGACGATTATGTGCAGGAATTTCTGACGACGACGAATCATCAGTATCTCTGCCTCTTTACCAACAAGGGGCGCATGCATCAGCTCAAGGTGCATCAGGTGCCCGAAGGCAGCCGCACCGCCAAGGGCGTGCATATCAACAACCTGCTGCCGCTGGAAGAGGGCGAGTGGGTGACGACGGTGCTTGCTCTGCGCGAGTTTGCGGAAGACAAGTATTTTCTCTTTGTGACGCGGCGCGGCATGGTCAAGCGCTCCTCGGCCTCGCTGTACGCCCGCTGCCGCAAGACCGGTCTCATGGCCGTAGGGTTGCGCGAGGATGACGAGCTGGTTGTCGTGCGTCCCATCCGCGAGGACAGCCATATTGTGCTGGCCACGGCCGACGGCATCGCCATCCGCTTTTCCTGCCGGGATGTGCGGCCCATGGGACGCGTGGCCACGGGCGTCAAGGGCATTGCCCTGCGGCGTCAGGATTTTGTGGTGGCCGGAGTTATTCTCAAGGAAAGCGATCAGACCACGGAGATCATGTCCATTTCCGCCAACGGCTACGGCAAGCGGACCCGGGTGGATCTCTATCGCTTGCAGTCGCGCGGCGGCAAGGGCATCATCAACTTCAAGGTGACCGGCAAGACCGGTCCCGTGGTCGGCGCCATGCCCGTGCATGACAACGACGGACTGATTCTGCTGACGTCCGCCAACAAGGTTGTGCGTATCGGCGTGGAAGATGTGCGCAGCAAGGGACGCGCCACCATGGGCGTCATGCTGGTGCGACTGGATGAAGGCGCGCGCGTGGTCGGTTTTGACCGTGTGGACGAAGGCGGGCAGACCGGACGGGCCTTTGACGCCGACGAGGTGGAAGAGGCCGGAGAAGGCGCGCCGGAAGCGCCTGCCGCGCAGACGGACGCGACGTCCGGGACGCCGGAGGCATAGTCCATGCGGGCGGGTCTGGCGGGCGTTCTCTGCTGCGTGCTGCTGCTGGGCGCCTGCCGCGCTCCTCTGGAGGACGGCGACGATTTGCAGGCGGCGCGCACGGCCATTGCGGAACGGCAGTGGTCCCGGGCGGAACGTCTTCTTGGCCGCTACCTCCGGGACGAACGCAAGCCGGAACTGCGCTGGCAGGCCTGGAACGCCCTGTTGACCGTGCTGGAAGCCAGCGGCGATCCGCGCACAAACCTTGACTATCTGGATGCCATGCTGGAAGAATTCGCCGACGACGATGCCAAGAGCCGGGAGATCCTGCTTCGCATCGGTCGGCTGAATGAGCGGTTACGCCGCTATGACAGGGCGGCGGATACCTGGATTGCCTATCTCAACGTGGCGGGCCTGCCGCCCGAAGAAAGCCTGTACGGCTATCGGCATCTGGGAGCCATGTTCTTTCATCTGCGCCGTTTTGAAGCAGCTGAAGAGGCCTTGCAGCAATGTCTGGCCCTGCCGCTGCCAGACGAGGCAAAGAGCATGTGCACGTATGATCTGGCGGATCAGTATCTGGCGCGCGGCAGCTGGAATGAGGCGGCGGATCTGGCGCGGCAGATTGTGGATGACGAACCGCAGGGAGAACTGCGGGCGCTGGCCGGTTTTGTGCTGGGCGACGCGCTGGAGCAGCTCGGCAAAACCGACGAGGCTCTGACGCAGTTCGAGGCCATACGCGACATCTACCCGAATCCCGGCGTCATCGACAATCGCATTGCGTACTTGAAAAAGAACAGAAAAAAGTGACGCTTTTCGTTGCGGTTGCCGTTGCGGGAACCGCGGGGCCGTTCCCGGGCGAGGTTGCGCCCGCGGGGGAACGACGCCGGAAAACAGGGGCGTCGGCCGCGACGACTGCGGGCCTTTTTTCCGGCAAAGTCGTCATGCGGCAACGGCGTTTTTGCGGCAGGCAGGACGGAGCGTACTGCACCTGAAGAATGGCGAACAGTCAAACACATGCTCCAAGGGAGCGCCTTCGCAGCCGGTGCGGGGGCAGCGGGGAAATCATGATCAAGCATGAATGCGGCCTATTCGGCATTTACGGACACGAGGATGCGGCCCGTCTGACCTACTTCGGCCTGTACGCCCAACAGCATCGCGGCCAGGAAAGCGCGGGCATCATTTCCCGCGACTCGGGCGGCATGCATGAGCACAAGGGTATGGGTCTTGTGCCCGACGTGTTTACGGAAGCCGATCTTCAGGGGCTGACCGGCGAGACCGCCGTGGGGCATGTGCGTTATTCCACCACGGGGCGTTCCTATCTGCGTAATGCCCAGCCCTTCCTTGCCCATTATAAAGGCAAGGATATTGCCGTGGCGCACAACGGCAATCTGACCAATACCGAAGCGCTGCGCACGGAACTGGAAAACGAGGGCGCCATCTTCTCCACCACCAACGATACGGAAGTATTCATGCACCTGCTGGTGCGGGCGCTCCGGCACAAGGATCTGCCCGATGCCGTGCGCGAGGCCTGTTCCCGCGTGCGCGGGGCCTATTGCCTGCTGGTGCTCTGCGACGACGTCATGGTGGCGGTGCGCGACCCCTTCGGTTTTCATCCTCTGGCGCTGGGGCGTCTTGACGGGGCTCCGGTGTTTGCCTCCGAAACCTGCGCCTTTGACCTGCTGGAAGCCGATTACGAACGCAGCATCGCGCCGGGCGAAGTCTACATTGTCGACGCTCAGGGCGAACACAGCGAGAAGCTGGACGGCCCCCTGCCGGAAAAGCCCCGCCAGTGCATTTTCGAGCTGGTCTATTTTGCCCGTCCGGACTCCTATATTTTTAATGAGCAGGTATATGTCTGTCGTAAGAATATGGGCTGGCAGCTGGCCTATGAATCCTCGCCCGATGCGGATCTTGTGCTTCCCTTCCCGGATTCGGGCGTGTATCCGGCCGTGGGCTTTGCCCAGTGCGCGGAACTGCCCTACGAACATGCCATGATCCGCAATCACTATGTGGGCCGCACCTTCATTCAGCCTTCGCAGGGTATGCGCAACTTCGGCGTAAGGGTGAAGATCAACCCCGTGCAGGCCATGATTGACGGCAAGCGCATCTGCATTGTGGATGACTCCATCGTGCGCGGCACGACCATGATCACCCGCGTCAAGAAGCTGCGCGAGCTGGGCGCCAAGGAAGTGCATATCCGCATTTCCTGTCCGCCGGTCAAGTTCCCCTGTTTCTACGGCATTGACTTTGCTTCTCCCAAGGAACTTATTGCGGCCAATCATACGCTGGAAGAGATGAAGTCCATCTTCAATGTGGACTCCCTGCATTATCTGAGCGTGGAAGGTCTGCTGCGTTCCGTCATGCATTCGGACAGCTATTGTCTGGCCTGTTTCACCGGTGACTATCCCGTACCCTGCAAGGAATGCGGCAAATATCGTCTCGAGGGCGCCTGCGGCAAGGTTTCGTCGTAAACGCCCGGTAGAGCGCTTCACCTTTGAAAAAGGTGAAGCGCGATGCGGCGGCCAGTATGCCGCCCGGCCCGAACTGAGTGGAAAAACTGCGCTTTTTCCGCGAAACGACAGGTCGTATGTTTTGAAACGCCACGCGTTTCAAACTGAAAATGCTCTGGAAGCTGTAGCATAAAGGATAGAAAAAATGGCTTGTAACGCCACGCGCATCAAGGGCTTTGCCGACATGTTTCCGCCGGATTCCGACGTGTTCACCCGGATGGAAACGTTGGCGCGGCGTATTTTCGGACAGTGCGGTTTTGTGGAATTGCGCACGCCGGTTCTGGAGTACACGGATCTTTTCAAACGGTCCATCGGCGAGGAAACCGACGTGGTGCAGAAGGAAATGTTCACCTTTCCTGATCGCAAGGGGCGGATGATGACCATGCGCCCCGAAGCGACGGCGGGCGTCATGCGGGCGTATATCGAATCCTCTCTGCATACGCGCGAAAGCGTCAGCCGTCTGTTCACCACCGGCCCCATGTTCCGCTACGAACGGCCGCAAAAGGGGCGTATGCGGCAGTTCCATCAGATTAACTGCGAATGTCTGGGGTCGGACAGCCCCTATGCCGACGCAGATCTGATCATGATGCTGACACGCTATATCCGGGCGCTGGGCCTTAAGGACGTGAGCCTTAAAATCAATTCCCTGGGCTGTTCCCGCTGTCGCCCCGCTTTCAAGGAAGCGCTGGTTGCCTATCTGCGGGATAAGGCCGACGGTCTGTGCGAGGACTGCGCCCGCCGTCTGGAGACCAATCCCCTGCGGGTGCTGGACTGCAAACAGCCCGGCTGCAAGGAGCTGACCGAAGGCGCTCCCCGCCTGCTGGAGCACAACTGCCCCGAATGTAAAGCTCACTTTGATATCGTGCTGGATTTGCTGCGTGAACAGGGCGTTCCTTTTGAGCAGGACGACCGGCTGGTGCGCGGGCTGGACTACTATTGCCGCACCACCTTTGAAGTCGTGAGCGGCAGCATCGGCGCGCAGTCCGCCGTTGCCGGGGGCGGACGTTATGACGGTCTTGTGAAAAGTCTGGGCGGCCCCGATGTGCCCGGCGTGGGTTTTGCCATGGGCATGGAGCGCGTTGCCCTGCTGCTGGCCGAACAGGAGGCCCCCCGCAAGGACTTTTTCCTTGTTGTGCTGCCCGGCGACGATGGAGAACAGCGGCGGCATCAGGGCTTTGCTTTGACGCAGCGGCTGCGGGAAGCCGGGCTGAGCGGCGAAATGTGTTTTTCCGACGCGGGTTTCAAGAGCCAGATGCGCCAGGCGGGGAAATGCAATGCCCGCCACTGCCTCATCCTCGGCCCCGACGAGGCCGCGCAGGAGGCCGTACAGGTCAAGCATATGGATTCCGGCGAACAGCGCCTTGTGCCCATGAATGATCTTGCCGCCGCGCTGGAAGCGGAGTAGGGCAGTGCCGGAGCGTCCGGCGGCCTCCGGGGGTGTCGACATGTTTCGGTCTTTCTGCCCCGGACGGAAAAAACAACGGCCCGCAAGACGGCGTGTATTTCACACGAGCGCGTTTCACCTTTGAAAAAGGTGAAGCGCGAGGCGGCGGCAGAGCGCCGCTCTGCCTGAAGTGCGCGGAAAAGCAGCGCTTTTTTGCGAAAGCGAAAGGCAGCATGGTTTGAAACGCACAGTGTTTCAAACTAAAAATGTTCTAAAGGACAGACAATGAGCGAAGAAACGCAAAGTCAGGATATTCAACAGGAACATCAGAAGTTTATCGAGGAGCTGGGCGACTGGACCCGGACGCATACCTGCGCGCAGCTGACCGCCGCCGACGACGGCGCCGAAGTCTGCCTCATGGGCTGGGTGCAGTACCGTCGTGACCACGGCGGTCTGATTTTCGTGGACCTGCGCGATCGTGAAGGTCTGACGCAGGTGGTTTTCAGCCCGGATATTGCCCCCGCGGCGCATGAGAACGCCCATATCCTGCGTTCCGAATATGTGCTGGCCATCAAAGGCAAGGTGCGTCCGCGCCCTGAAGGCATGACCAATCCTCAGTTGCCCACCGGGGAAATCGAAGTGGTGGCCCATGAATGGAAGCTGCTCAATACTTCCAAAACGCCGCCCTTCCCCATTGAGGATCGCACCGATGCGGGCGAAAACCTGCGTCTTGCCTGGCGCTATCTCGATCTGCGCCGTCCGCGCATGCAGGCCAATCTGCGTCTGCGTCACCGCGTGGCGCAGGCCATCCGCCGCCAGCTTGACGAAGACGGTTTCATTGAGGTGGAAACGCCCATTCTGACCAAGTCCACGCCCGAAGGCGCGCGCGATTTCCTCGTGCCCAGCCGCCTGAACAACGGCAGCTTCTACGCGCTGCCGCAGTCGCCTCAGCTTTTCAAGCAGCTGCTCATGGTGGGCGGTCTGGATCGCTATTTCCAGATTGTCCGCTGCTTCCGTGACGAAGACCTGCGTGCCGACCGGCAGCCGGAATTCACGCAGGTCGATATTGAAATGAGCTTTGTGGACGAAAACCGGGTTATGAACATGGCCGAAGGGCTCATGGCCCGCGTCTTCAAGGATGTCATGAACATTGACCTTCCCCGTCCCTTCCCGCGCATGACGTGGGACGAAGCCATGAGCCGCTATGGCGTGGACAAACCCGACACCCGTTTCGGCATGGAGCTTGTGGATATTACCGACATCGTGCGCGGTTCCGGCTTCAAGCTCTTTGCGCAGGCCCGTCTGGTCAAGGCCATGAAGGTGGAAGGCGGCGAATCCATGAGCCGCAAGGACATTGACGGCTATACCGAGTTCGTCAAAATCTACGGCGCTCAGGGCCTGGCGTGGATCAAGATCAAGGCCGACGAATGGCAGTCTCCCATTGCCAAGTTCCTTTCCGAGGCCGAGCGCGAAGGCATCAAGAAGGCGCTGGATCTCAAGGTCGGCGATATCGTTTTCTTCCAGGCCGGCGAACCCGATATGGTCAACGCCGCGCTGGGCAACCTGCGCGTGCATCTGGCCGGTCGTCTGGGCCTGATCCCCGCGGGTACGTTCAACTTCCTCTGGGTGACGGACTTCCCGCTGTATGAATACGACGAGGAAGAGAAGCGCTATGTGGCCTGCCATCATCCCTTCACCTCGCCCGCTCCCGGTCACATGGAGCTCATGAAAACGGACCCCGCAAAGGCCAAGGCCCGCGCTTACGACATGGTGCTCAACGGCAACGAAGTGGGCGGCGGTTCCATTCGTATTCATTCCGGCGAGGTGCAGCGCCGTATGTTCGAGGCTCTGGGCTTTACGCCTACGCAGGCTGAGGAACAGTTCGGCTTCCTGCTCAACGCCCTTGAGCAGGGCGCGCCGCCGCACGGCGGTCTGGCCTTCGGCCTTGACCGTCTGGTCATGCTGCTGGCCGATGCCCAGAGCATCCGCGACGTTATTGCCTTCCCCAAGACGCAGAAGGCCACCTGCCTTATGACGCAGGCGCCGTCGCCCGTGTCTTCCAAGCAGCTGCGCGAGCTGGGTTTGCGCCTGCGCGAAACGGAAAAGGCTGCCGAGGGCGGCAAGACGGCGGAATAAGACCATGAAGCTGGAGATCGTTACCTACCCAGATCCGCGCCTGGAGCAAAAATGCGAGCCCGTGACGGAAATTACCGACGAGCTGCGCCAGCTGGCCGCGGACATGATCGAAACCATGTATGATGCGCCGGGCGTGGGACTGGCCGCCCCGCAGGTGGGGCGCAATATCCGCATGCTCGTCATGGACCCCGATATCGGCGAGGAAGGAAGCGAACGCCATCCGCGCGTCCTGATCAATCCCGAGCTGACGCTGGGAGAGGACATGATCCCCAGCGAGCAGGAAGGATGCCTTTCCGTCCCCATGAACTACCGGGCTACCGTCAAGCGCGCGTCCACCGTGCACCTCAAGGCCACGGGTCTTGACGGCAACAGCATTGACGAAGATCTGGAAGGCTTCGCCGCCATTGTTGTGCAGCATGAATATGATCATCTGGACGGCGTGCTGTTCATTGATCGTATCAGCCGGCTGCGGCGAAGCCTCTATGACAGCAAGGTCAAAAAATGGCTGAAACGAAAGAGTGCTTCCGCATAGTCTTCATGGGGACGCCCGAGCTGGCCGCCACGGTGCTTCGCGCCGTGGCCGGCTGGCCGGCCGGGCGGATTGTGGCCGTTTATACCCAGCCGGATCGCCCGGCTGGACGCGGTCATAAGCTGACCCCTTCTCCGGTCAAGGTGCTGGCCCAGTCGCTGGGGCTGCCCGTGGAGCAGCCTCTTAACTTCAAAGAGGAGGAAGCCTGCCGCAAGCTGGCGGAATATCAGCCGGATTTCCTTCTTGTGGCGGCCTACGGCCTGCTGCTGCCCGGGGCTGTCATCGAGACGCCGCGCTTCCCTCCGCTCAATGTGCATACGTCCCTTCTGCCGCGCTATCGCGGTGCCGCCCCCATCCAGCGCGCGCTGATGGAAAACTGGGAGGAGGGCGCGCAAACAGGTGTTTCCATTATGGAAATCGTACCGGCACTTGATGCCGGACCTGTTTATGCGCAGGAAGCTCTGCCTCTGGCCGGGCATACGGGCGGCACGCTGCATGACGCACTGGCCGAAACGGGCGGGCGTCTGCTGCTTTCCGTTCTTGATCAGTTTGCAGCGGGTACGGCCCATGCCGTGCCGCAGGACGAGACGCAGGCCACCTATGCGGCCAAGCTCTCCAAGGCGGACGGCTATGTGGACTGGAATGCGCCTGTCGCGGCCGTTGATGCCCGTATCCGGGCCGTCACTCCCTGGCCCGGCGCGCGTTCTCTTTTCCACTTTGACGGCAAGGATGCCCAGCTTCTGCAACTGGGGCCGGGAAAGATCCTGCGGGATATCCCGTTGCCGCGCATTCTGCCCGGCAGCGTCTTCTGGGACGGTTCTCTGCTGCGCGTCGCCTGTATCGATGCCTGGTATGCGCTGGGGAGCGTGCGTCCTCAGGGCAAGAAGGACATGGAAGCCCGGGCCTTCGTCAATGGTTTTGTCCGTCCCGAAGGCAAGGGGTTGTGCGGCCGTGCCGAGTGTCCCGCCTGATGGCAGGTCTGCATGTCTTTGCGGCGGGCCTGTTTTCGTGAGCGTAAGCACTGCGGCAACTGCCCGCCCTTGTCTTCCGTACCCTGCGCCAGGAAACGGGAAAGTCGGGATGTCCGGTCTGACAGCCCTGCAAAGCAATGCGCACGCGGCATTCTCAAAAATGTTCCTGAAAAGAAGTCTGTCACAGCGTCCGTTTCAGGGCGCTGTTTTTTCTTTTTTGATGTCTATGTCGCAAAAAGGGCTTTTTTTGTTCCAGACCCCTTTTCGCCCCAAAAAAGGGGGAAGCGATCTTTTAGAGCATTTTCAGTTTGAAATGCTGTGCATTTCAAACCATACGGCCTGTCGTTTCGCGGAAAAAACGCGGTTTTTCCGCTCACTTTTGGCCGGGCGGCGCTGTGCCGCCGCCTCGCGTTTCACCTTTTTTCAAAGTCGAAACGCTCTGGAGCATTTTCAGTTTGAAATGCTGTGCATTTCAAACCATACGGCCTGTCGTT
>CAMBWG010000049.1 GCA_945871415.1 uncultured Desulfovibrio sp. | reverse complement strand
AGCCCGCCCATATCTGCCTGCGTGATGCGGGCGGCGCGCTCCCCTGGGAAAAGGCCGCCCGGGTGGAAGCGGAGCCGCTGTTCATGGGCGTGGACGCTCAGGGCGCGGACATGGCGGAACGCCCCCTGCATGCCTTTACGGACCTTTTCAACGAGCCGGGCGCGGCCGACCGGCCCTGGCAGCATCTTTCCGCGGCCCTGAGGGAATGGCAGCGCGACAAACGACAAGTGCTGCTTAGTTTCTCCAGCCGCCGCAGCCGCGGCAAATTCCTCAAGCTGGCCGAGCAGGAAGGCATTGCTCCCGCTCTGCGCTATGCGCCGGATCAGCATGGGCTGTTTGCTCTTGTCTCTCCGTTCCGCAACGGCGCGGACATGATCTGGGACAACGTGCTGCTGCTGGGCGAAAATATTCTTTATCCCAAGGCGGAGAAAGCACGACGCACGCCTTCGCGCGCCTTCCGGGGACTGGACAGCTTCGACGATCTCAAGCCCGGCGATCTGCTGGTGCACCGCGATTACGGCATCGGCCGTTTTGTGGGCCTTGAGCACATGAGCGGCAACGGCATCGCCAACGACTTTCTGCTGCTGGATTACGCCGGGCAGGACAAGCTCTATGTACCTGTGGACCGCATGGGGCTTGTGCAGCGCTTCAAGGGCGGCGACGCCGATCCGCCGGCACTGGATCGGCTGGGCGGCAGTTCCTGGAGCACGGGCAAGGACAAAGCCCGCAAGGCCATTGAAAAAATCGCCGCCGATCTTGTGGAAATGTACGCCTACCGCAAGGTTGCCAAGGGCTTCCGCTATGATCCTCCCGGCGATCTCTATCATGAATTTGAAGCCACGTTCGGCTTTGAGGAAACGCCGGATCAGGCGCGTGCCATTCAGGATGTGCTGGACGACATGGACAAGCCTGTGCCCATGGATCGCCTCGTCTGCGGCGACGTGGGTTTCGGCAAGACGGAAGTGGCGCTGCGCGCCGCCTTCCGCGCCGCTTCGGAAGGCCGCCAGGTGGCGCTGCTCTGCCCCACCACCGTGCTGGCCGAACAGCACTTTCAGACATTCCGGGCCCGGCTTTCGGGCTTTCCGGTCAACGTGGGCCTGCTGAGCCGCTTTGTATCCCGCGCCAGACAGAAAGAAACGCTGGCCGCCGCCGCGCAGGGAACCATCGACATTCTCATAGGAACCCATCGTCTGCTTTCGGCCGACGTGCAGCTTCCCAATCTCTCCCTGCTCATACTGGACGAGGAACAGCGTTTCGGCGTGCGTCACAAGGAAAAACTCAAAGCCCTGAAAAAAAATGTGGACGTGCTGACCCTGACGGCGACGCCCATTCCGCGCACGCTCCAGCTGTCCATGTCCGGCATCCGCGATCTTTCGGTTATCGAAACCGCGCCGCAGGAACGCAAACCCGTGGCCACGGCCGTGCTGCGCCGGGATGCCGAGCTGCTGCGCAAGGTACTGCAGCGCGAGCTGGCGCGCGAAGGGCAGGTCTTCTGGGTTTATAACCGCGTGCAGGGTCTGGAACGAGTCTGCGAATATGTGCGGTCGCTCGTGCCCGACGCCCGCATCGGCATGGCTCACGGCCAGATGGGCGAGGTCGAGCTGGAAGAGAACATGCACAAGTTCTGGCACGGCGAGCTGGATATTCTGGTCTGCACGTCCATTGTGGAATCCGGGCTGGACTTTCCCCGTGCCAACACGCTTGTGGTGGATCAGGCACAGATGTTCGGCCTCGGCCAGCTCTATCAGCTGCGCGGCCGCGTGGGCCGCAGCGACAGGCAGGCATATGCGTTCTTTGTCGTGCCCGATGAAGAACGCCTGACGCCCATTGCTGAAGAGCGCCTGCGCATCATCATGGACATGGACTATCTGGGGGCGGGCTTTCAGGTGGCCATGGAGGACTTGCGCCTGCGCGGCGCGGGAAACATCCTCGGCGAAGTACAGTCCGGGCACATGGGCCGCGTGGGCCTTGATCTCTATCTGGAAATGCTGGAAGAAGCCGTGGCCCGGCTCAAGGGTACGCCCGCCGCGCTGGAAACAGAGACCGAACTCAACCTCGGCCTTCCGGCCCATATCCCGCAGACCTATATTGACGACGGCCGCGAGCGCCTGCGCTGCTACAAATCGCTGGCCTCGGCGGCCAACGGAGCTGCGCGGGAAGAAGCCGCCCTCGCCATGCGCGACCGCTTCGGCCCCTATCCCCCGGAAGTGGCCAACTTTCTGGCGGTGCTGGACTTCAAGCAGTTCCTCTGTTCCCTGCAGGTACAGCGGGCCGACATCAGTCTGGATCACGTGCGCCTGACCTGGATGGAAGGCCAGCAGGTTGCCGCGCCCGAACGCATTGTGGCGCTGGCCTCGGCAACGCCCGGCGCGCGTCTTCTGCCCCCGGCAGGGCTGTTCCTGCCGCTGCCCGGGGGTGACTTCAGCGCGGGTCTGCGCGCCCTGCGCGAAAAACTGGAAAGCGTGCGCGTTGCGCCCGCCGGAGAACAGGCATGATCCGCCACCTGCTGCGCGCCTTCGCTCTGTGCTGCCTCCTGCCGCTGGCCGGATGCTGGGAAAGCCCCCTGCCCGAGGGGGTCGTCGCCACGGTCAACGGCGCGGCCATCCATATACGTACCGTACAGGCCTACATGGACGGCAATTCCCCGGGTCTCGGAACCCGCAACCAGCCTCCCGACACAAATCAGCTCCGGCGCGATTACGGCGAGGCCCTGTCCGACATCATCATACAGACGCTGGCTATTCAGGACCTGCAACGGCGCGGTATTCACGGCGTTGAGGAACGCGCCCGCGATCTGGAAGAGGAAATCCGCGACGATTACGGCCCGGGAGAATTCGACAACTATCTTGCCGAAGAATCCCTCGATCCGGCGGAATGGCGGCGCCTGCTGCGGGGCTTTGTGGCCCTGCAACTGCTGGAAGAGCTGGTGCTGGAACCGGAGCTGCGCGTCAGCCGCGACGAAGTGCTGGCCTATTATAAAGAGCATGAAGCGGCCTTTCGTCTCCCCGAACGCTACAGGGTCTGCCTTGCATCCTCCGCCAGCAAGGAGGCGCTGCAGCAATGGCGCGACGCCTTTGCCGCGGACAGGACACCCGCCGTCGGCAAGGACGTCTCCACCCGCTGCACGGAAATCCCCGTCCGGGAACTCACACCGCCGTGGAACAAGGACGTCCCCTCCCTCAGGCCCGGAGAGAGCACCCGTCCGCGCCCTGACGAAAACGGCGGTTTCGTGAGCATGGGTCTCATGGCCCGACTGGCGGCGGAAACACCGCCCCCGGCAGCCGTCTATGCTCTCATAGAACGGGAAGTTCGCCTGCAGAAACGCGCCCCTGCCTTTGACGACTGGCTGGAAGACGCGCTGGAGCATTCCCGGATTACCGTTTCTCCACTCCTGCGCGAAGAGGTGCTGCGGCAATACGCCTCCTCCGGCGACACTGCCGAAACGGCAAAGGAAGAAAAACGCTGATCCATGCCTCTCTTTTCGCCATAGCGGGCAAAAAACTCCGCTGCGCGTCACGCATGTACGGCTCTTCCCCGAAAGTCGGCCCGGTTCCGGGACGGGGGAAGCGCCCTGCATTGCATAGTCCGTTATTTTGAGCTAGCCTTTTGCGTTCAACGTCGGACGCGCCTGCGCGCCCGACGTTTTTCCCCGTTATTCCGAAAAGGCTCCTGGAGGCCCGAGGTGAAACACGCATTCCTTGCCCTGCTGATGACGCTCTGCATGATCGCCGGCGCGCAGGCTGCTCAGGTGAACAAAGTGGCCGCCGTGGTCAACGGCAAGGTCATCACCATGTACGATTTGCAGAAGACCGCCCTGCCCGATCTTATCCGGGCGCGCATCAATCCCAATGATCCCAGGCAGTCCAAAGAAATGGACCGCATCCTGCGTAAAACGCTGGACAGCATGATCATGGATATCCTCCTGGAGCAGGAAGGCGTCCGCCTCAAGGCTACGGTTTCCGAAAGCGACGTTGACGAGGAACTCGCGACCATCATGAAGACCAACGGCCTGACAAAGGCGCAGTTCGAGCAGCGTCTGGCCGCCCAGAAAATTCCGCTCAAGGAATTGCGCGACAACCTGCGCAAAAAAATCATGCGCCAGAAAATCATGGGGCAGGAAGTGGGCCGCAAGGTCGTCGTTACCAATAAGGAAATCGAGGACTACTACAAGGCGCACAAGAATGACATTTTCCGGCGCGACGGTCTGCACATGGGGCTGCTGGTCTATCCCCGCAACGTCAACGCCTCGTCCATAGCCGCCCAGATTGCCTCCGGCGCGCTTCCTTTCCCCGATGCCGCGCGCAAGTACTCCATCGCCCCCAACAAGGAAAAGGGCGGCGATATGGGCCTCGTGGAATGGGATCGCCTCAATCCTGAATGGAACGAACGTCTGAGCAAGATGAAGCCCGGCGACGTGACCGATATTTTCACCATCAACAACGGTTTCAAAGCGCAGGTATATCTTTTCCGTCCCGGCGCGACCGGACCGGACGCGCCGCTGACGCTGGATGAAGCCCGGCCGATCATCGACGGCATTCTGCGCCGTCCCAAGGCCTTGGAACGCTTTGATGACTACACCCGGCAGCTGCGCAACCGGTCATTCATCGACATTCGCCTCTAAAGCGTTTTGCCGTCGAAAAAGGCAAAACGCGAGGCGGCGGCACAGCGCCGCCCGGCCCAAAGTGAGCGGAAAAACCACGCTTTTTCCGCGAAACGACAGGCCGTATGGTTTGAAACGCACAGCGTTTCAAACTGAATATGCTCTAAAAGACGAGACAGCATAACGGGGTTACTGCATGACGCTGGAAGAATTGGGCGCGCTGCTGCGCGCCGAGCGCGAACGCCGCGGCCTGAGCATCGAGGACGTCTCCGCCCATCTGAAAATAAGCGTGCGCAAGCTGCGCGCTCTGGAAGACGGCGACGCCTCAGCCATGCCGCATCCGGCCTATGTCAAGGGTTTTGTCCGCTCCTATGCGACCTATCTCGGCATGGCCGCTTCGGAAGTCGTGGAAGCCATGCAGGTCGTCAGCAGCCACATGCCGGAAACCACGGAAGAAAACGTGCGCCCCGTACGGCCCGCGCCCGCCCCCTCCTCTTCCGGCAAAAGCGGCGGAAGCGCCTTCGGGCGTCTGCTGCTGCTTGCGGTCGCTGTTGCCGCGCTGGCTGGCGGCTCCTATGCCGTCTGGAAATCCGGGTTCCTTGACGCCCTGCACAACCGTCAGAGCGATGTGATACGGCCCTCCCTGCCCATGCAGGACGAAGCGCGCCCGGCCTATGTCCCGGCTCCCGCTCCCGCCGAACCCGCAGCCCCCGCGACCCCGGCAGCGCCAGCAGCTCCCGAAACGCCTCCTGTCGCAGCCGCGCCGACGTCCGCTCCCGCGACGCCCGCCGCAACGGCAACCCCGGCGACTCCGGCCACGTCCGCGCCCGCCGCGCCGGAAAAGGTGCTGGTTCGTACCGGCGACGCCGAACCTGTCGCCGCAACGCCTCCGGCCCAGGAGGAAGACGTCATACCTCAGGGGCAGCACAAAGTTGTTATCACGGCCACGGAAACCTGCTGGATTCGCTCCACGGCCGACCGTACCGATACCCGTCAGTTCTCTCTGGGCAAGGGCGACACCTTTGCCCTGACCTTCTCCCAGCGTCTGGATCTCAAGCTGGGCAACGCGGGCGGAGTACGCATCCGTTATAACGGCAAGGACTTTCCCATTGGCGCCCGCTCCGGACAGGTCCGCAATCTCGTTTTCCCCCCCAAGGAATAACGAGTCTTTTCCGCAGCGCATCCGCCGGAAAGGTTCGGTCCAGAGCATTGTCAGGTTGAAACGCCGGGCGTTTCAAGCCATACGGTCTGTCGTTTCTCGGGAAAAGCGCTGTTTTTCCGCTACGTTCTGACGAGGCGGCGGCGTTCCGCCGCCTTGCGTTTTTCCTTTTTCAAAGGCAAGACGCTCCATCTCCAGCCCGCAAGGGGCACGAGGGGGAAGAGAGCCACCCTTTCGCACCGGGGTGCCTTTCTTTCCCCTCGCTTTTTGAGCATTTTTAGAGCATTTTCAGTTTGAAACACTGTGTGTTTCAAAACATACGGCCTGTCGTTTCGCGGAAAAAGCGTGGTTTTTCCGCTCACTTCGGGACGGCCGGCGCTGTGCCGCCGCCTCGCGTTTTACCTTTTTCAAAGGTAAAACGATCTTATACGTCTCCAACTTCCGCATACTGTCATGCTTGCCCGGATAGCCCTTTTCTCTCCGCCGTACTCCACACTGACCTATACCCTGCCGGAAGAGTTCCCGGAGTCTTTCTGGCTTCCGGGACTGCGCGTTGCCGTGCCGCTGGGCGGCAAGGCAGGCTCGCCGGGCTCCCTGCGTGCGGGCATGCTGCTGGCCCATGCCGATGACGGCGACCTGCCGCAGGGCGTCGTCTGCAAAACTGTGGCCTGGCCGCTGGAAAGCGCCCCTCTCGTGCCGTCGGACCTGCTGGCGCTGGCGCAGGATCTGGCTCTGCGGCAGGGACTGAGCGCGGGACAGGCTCTGGGGCATATGCTGCCGCAGGGCCTGCGTTCCACGCGCGTGCGTCTGCGTCTGCTGGATGATACGGCACGCGGCGGCCGGACGCTGGGTCTGCGGGAAGCCGCTTTTGCACCGCCGGAAGAACGACGACGGCTGGCCGCCGCGCTTCTGAGCGGCACAGCCCGGCTGATCCCGGCGGGAGACAATCCCGCCGATGCGGAACGCTGCATCCTGCGCGCGGAACCGCCGTGGCCCGTACGGCCCGCCGCGCTGCGGCAGCGCGAGGTGCTGGATTATCTGCTGGAACACGGCAGCATCAGCCGGCGCCTCCTGCTGCAGGCTCTGGGACGGCAGGCGGCTCCCGCGCTGGCGAGCCTGCTTGCCGCCGGGCACGTGGCTCTGCACCATGACGGCGGCATGGAAGAAGAAGCCGGGCTTGACCTGCTGCCGCCCGCGCCCGCGCCCTATACCCTGAATGCGGATCAGCAGCGCGTGCTTGAGGACCTTACTGCGGCCGCGGATACGGATACGGCGGCCGCCCGCCTGCTTTTCGGCGTGACCGGCAGCGGCAAGACCGCAGTCTATCTGGCGCTGGCGCGGCACTGTCTGAACCGCGGCAAGAGCGTTTTTCTGCTGGCGCCGGAAGTGGCGCTGGCGCTGAAACTGCATCGCGACGCGACCTGCCTGCTGCCCGATGTGCCCGTCTTTCTCTCCCACGGCTATCAGACGCCCGCCCGGCGTGATGCCACCTTCCGCGCGCTGGCGGCCCGCCAGGACCCCTGCCTTGTGATCGGCACGCGTTCGGCCCTGTTTCTGCCCGTGCCGCATCCGGGCTGCGTCATCCTCGATGAGGAGCACGACGCATCCTACAAGCAGGACGAAGGCATGCCCTATCATGCCAAGGAGGTAGCCTGGTTCCGCATGACGCATACCGGAACCCGCAACGGCGGTCTGCTGCTGCTCGGCTCGGCAACCCCCGACATCCAGACGTTTTACGCGGCCCGGCAAGGAGGCCTTCCCCTCCTGCGTCTGCCGCAGCGCGTAGGCGCGCGTCCCCTGCCCGAGGTAGAGCTGGTGGACATCTGCGGCATGGCGCCCGCCGCCGAGGCGGAGGGACTTCTGGCACCCCGCTGCGAAGAAGCCCTGCGCGAAACCCTCGCCCGGGGAGAGCAGGCCGTTGTCCTGCTCAACCGGCGCGGTTATGCGCCGCTGATTTACTGTCTGGACTGCAAGGCAACGCTCAAGTGCCCGCACTGCCAGATCGGTCTGACCTATCACAAGGGCCGGGAACGTCTGCTTTGCCACTATTGCGGCTACAGCGTCCCCTTTCCCCTGCCCTGCCCTGCCTGTCACGGCGTCAACTATCTGCCCATGGGCGAAGGCACGGAACGGCTGGCCGAACGCCTCTCCGTTCTTGCCGGCCGGCCCGTCCTGCGTCTGGATCGCGACAGTACCCGCCGCCCCGGGCGCATGGAAGAAATTCTTGAAGCTTTCGCCCGGCAGGAATCCCCCATTCTTGTGGGCACGCAGATGCTGTCCAAGGGGCATCACTTTCCGCTGGTCACGCTGGCCGTGGTGGCGGACGGCGATCTGGGGCTCAATCTCCCCGACTATCGCGCCGCCGAACGCTCTTTCCAGCTGCTGGTACAGTCCGCCGGTCGCGCGGGACGCGGCGAACGTCCGGGCCGGGTGCTGATCCAGACCCGGGACCCGGGGCACTACTGCTGGAAATACGTTCCCGCCGCCGACTATGAGGGCTTTTACGAGGAAGAAATCTCCCGCCGGGAAAAATTCGCCTACCCGCCGTTTTCCCGTCTGGCCCTGATCCGCCTCTCGCACGAAGTTCAGGATGCCGGGGGAGCCGCCGCATTGAAAACGCTGGCGGGCATTCTGCGGCAGGAGGCCGCCGCCCGGCAGGTGCGTCTGCTGGGGCCCGCCCCCGCGCCCCTGGCCGTGCTGCGCGGCCGTAAACGCTATTACTGCCTGCTCAAGGGGCAGGACTGGACGCCCCTGCGCCAGATTTACTTTGCCGCTCTTGCCGCGCCGGAGAGCAGGCATCTGCGTATCTTCCTTGACTTGAATCCTGTCAATATGTTATAGTAACCCGGTTTATTTTTTGGATCTTCCCTACTCTCTTTCGTTCTCTCGCGACAGGAACCGGAGCGCCCCCGCGTACCCGGTACCCCGGCCGCGGATTTGCGGCACGACACGATGAACGGCGCGCCCGTTCTTCTTACGGTCGCTCCGAAAGCAGGCGGAGCCGGGAAGACCGTAACCCCACGAATCCCACCTGGAGGAACCGTCTTGAAAGCGTCGCGTCTGTTTGTCCTGTCCTGTCTTGTCTGGCTGAGTGCCGCCACCTCCGCGCTGGCGGAAGGCTTCGCCCTGACGGAATGGAGCTCCCGGGGCCTGTCTCTGGCCGGCGGTCTTGTGGGCCGCGCCGATGATCCCTCCGCCATCGCCTACAATGGCGCGGGCATCACCCAGCTTCCGGGCACGCAGCTCATGGGCGGCTTTGCGGCCATTGCCCCCATGGGTACCATTCAGGCCACACAGAACGGCGAAAGCAAGCATACCCAGACCAAACCCAATATCTGGCCCGCGCCGCACGGCTATGTCACCCATCAGCTCAACGATCGCGTCTGGCTGGGCCTCGGCGTCTTTTCCCGCTTCGGCCTCGGCAACGAATACGACAGCAACTGGTTCGGCCGCTACAATGTGACGGACATTTCCCTGCAGACCATCTCCGCCGTGCCTACCGTGGCCTTCAAGGTCAGCGACGTGCTTTCCCTCTCCGCCGGCGTGGAAATCATGTACGGCATGTTCAGCATGGGATCGCAGATTCCCACCTATACCATGCGCGGACCTTTGCCCCAGCAGCAACCTGACAATGAAATGAATCTGAACGCCTCCGGCTGGGGCTTCGGCGCGCAGTTCGGCGCGCATCTGCGTATGAACGACGAGTGGTCGCTGGGCATCACCTACAAGAGCAAAGTTGCTCTCAAGCTGCTGGGCGACGTTTCCTTCGGACGACAGACCGACAACCTGTTCGCCGAGATGAATGAAGTCCCCCATGCCCTGGACACCGACGCCCACGGCACCGTCATCCTGCCGGACTCCGTGTCTCTGGGCCTGAGCTACAAGCCGCTGGACAACCTGAGCTTTGAAGTGGGCACCGTCTGGACGCGCTGGTCCGACTTCAAGTCTCTGGATATCTATTTTGACAGCGGCTATGACGCCATCAGCCCCAAGAACTGGCGCGACGGCTGGAACTTCAATGCCAGCGTGGAATACAGCCCCCTCGACTGGCTGACCCTGCGCGGCGGCGTCTGGTACGAAACGCCCGTGGTGGACGCCACCTATGCCGATTTCATGATCCCCACCAACGGCCGGACCGTCATGACTCTGGGCGCGGGCTTCAAGTGGGATAACTGGACCCTTGACCTTGCCTACGCGCACCTCTGGATCAATTCCCTCGACTACGGCAGCACCCGCGCCGCGGGTATTGGCGATGCCGTCGGCAGGATCTCCGGCGGCGAATCCCGCGATACCGTCGCCAATATCTATTCCGCCACCATCGGCTACAAGTTCTAGTCTCAGGACTCATTATTTTTGAGGGGGAAGAAATCCCTTTTGCTTGCAGCAAAAAGGGGGTTCTTCCCCCTCAAACTCCTCCATCTTCCCCAAAACCCGCACATATGTTCCCCCGAGGGACGGTGTGCCACACGGCAGCGTCCCCGAACCGCTTCATCCTTCGGATAAAAACGCGTTGGGGGAAGGATGGGGGCCGGAGGGAAGAACTACAAGAACGCCTTTCCTTTGGAAAGGCCGGGTTCCTTGCGCGCCGGCCGCGACCGAATGGCGGCCGCAGGCCGTGCCCGTTGCGACGAAGGAAGCTACGG
>CAMBWG010000048.1 GCA_945871415.1 uncultured Desulfovibrio sp. | reverse complement strand
TACCCGTTCCGCCCTTGCCGCTGATGACGACGATTTCACGCATGGGACACCTCCCGCCCCAGTTGACGCAGGGCATCGCGCAGAGCGGCAAAGCGCTGCCGCCAGACGTCCGAAAGATCCGCCAGCAGCGATCCGGCGGCATACTGCTCGGCCGCGGCGCGTTCAAAGGGCAGTTCGGCCAGCAGGGGAAGCCCTTCCCGGCGACAGTAGGCGCGCACCGCTTCGTCGCCGTCGGTATTGCCCTCGGCTCCGGCACGATTCACAACAACGGCAAGAGGCTTTTGCAGCGGGCTGAATGCCTGATGGGCAAGCTGGAAATCATGGAAGCCGAAGGGCGTGGGATCGGCCACAAGAAGCAGTATGTCCACATCGCGGGCCACCGTCACGGCCGGACAGCTGACGCCCGGAGGGGCATCCAGCAGCGCGTCGGCGTCGGCTTCCTGAAGCAGGGCGTCCAGACGGGCGTGCAGCCGGCGGAGCAGAGGAGGCGTCATGGCTTCGCCGATGCGCGTCCTTCCCATGAGGAAACGGATGGTTCCGTCAAGCGCATCGCCGTTTTCGATGACGCCGAGCTCGCGCTGCGTCACTTCCAGCGCATCATGCGGGCAGACGGCAAAACAGCCGCCGCAGCCGTGGCACATGTCGGGGAACAGGGAGATTTTCCCGGCAAAGGCGGCAATGGCCTTGTAACGGCAGATATCGCGGCAGCGCCCGCAGGCGTCGCAGCGGGCGACATCCAGCCGGGGCACGTCCAGCCCGGCCTGCATGCTCTCGAAAAGACGCGGCTTGAGAAAGAGATGCAGATTGGGGGCTTCCGCATCGGTATCCACAGCCACAAGAGGACTGTTCCAGACGCGGGCCAGAGAGGCGGTGACGCTGGTTTTTCCGGCTCCGCCCTTGCCGCTGGCAATGGCAATGCGCATGACCGACTCCTATTTATTGGGAGCGTCGGCAAAGGGCAGCTCGCCCTTGACGAAGCGCTCCACGGCTTCGCGCACACTGCCGCCGTCCACATTCTGGCAGACCTTGATGCCCGCCGCGGTCAGCGCTTCAAAGGCCTTGGGGCCCACGTAGCCGCTCAGCACGACCTGCACGCCCTCGCGGGCCATCCGTTCGGCCGTTTCAATGCCCGCGCCCATGCTCATGGTCTGGGATGCGCCGTTGTCGAGATACTGCGGCGTCATGTCCGGCAGAGCAAGGATTACAAAGCCGCCCGCCCGTCCGAAACGGGGATCAACGGCATCGTCAAGCGTGGGGCCTTCACTGGAAATGGCTATTTTCTGCATGATGTTCTCCTTTGCGGATACCGCGGCCGTACCGACGTCGGCCACGGCATAGGTGCCGCCCTCGATGCGCAGGGCAAGCCCGCGGCACAGGGCCTGCGCCACCGTATGGCGGGCAGCGGCCAGCGTGCGCCCGAAAGTGTGCCGCGAGACGCGCATGCAGCGCGCGGCCTCGCTTCCGGTCATGCCCTCCAGATCCGCCAGCCGCAGAGCCTCCAGCTCGTCCACACTGAGGCGTACTTCTGCCAGCGCAGTCATGGGAATGCCCCGGGGCTTGAAATAGGTGACATGGGGCGCAACGGCCACATAGCGGCATTGTCTGGGACGCGGCATGGTATTTCTCTCATGTTTTGCACAAATGAGCATAATCTTTGCCGCGGACATGTCAAGAGGACGGCCGGGAAATATTCCGTCGGGAACCTTCCCGGATCGCGGCTTGCGTCCGGCAGAGGGCAGGCGTAGGGTAAGCGCCCTGCGGAAATGGCAACAACATCGATACTCTTATGGAAAGCAGAAAAGCGGGAAGTTCATGCTGGTAATTTCTATCGTGTGTCTTGTGGTGGGCATTATTGTGGGCTGTTCCGGCGTGGGGGGGATTCTGGTGCCTCCTGCGCTGGTGCTGTGGAGCGGCTATGAGACGCACATGGCCATGGGAACAACGCTGGCTTCCTTCATGGCGGTAGCCGTGGCCGGCATCTATATGTATGGTTGCAGGCTGCGCACCTTTTCCGTGCGGGAGGCTGTTCCCTTTGCGCTGGGCGGCCTTGCCGGCGCGGCTCCGGGCGGGCTGCTGGCCTCCCTTCTGCCGGGCAGTCCGCTGATTGTTCTTCTGGCGATCATGGTGCTGTTCTCCGGTGTCGGCGTATTCCGCCCCACGGGGCAGGGAAAAAAAGCGCCTTTCTGGCACACACCCGGCGGCCTGTTTCTGATCGGCGCGGCAACAGGACTGATGGCGGGGCTTACCGGAGCCGGGGGGCCGGTGCTTTCCATTCCGTGGATGATTCTTGTGGGCTTTCATCCCCTTACGGCCATAGGGCTGGCGCAGCCCTATCAGCTGGCAACGGCCATGTCCGGGGCTGTCGGCTGCGCCGTGAACGGGAATGTGGACTGGGCCGCTTTACCGCTGATGGGGCTGTTTCAGGTCGCGGGCTTTGTGGCGGGCGTCGCCGTCGCAAAGCGTCTGCCGGTACAGATGCTGCGGCGGGGTATCGGCGCCATCTGCTGCCTTCTGGGGCTCTTTCTGCTGGGACGTGAAGTGCTGGGCTGGATTGGATAGCTTCTGTTTTTCGCGGCGTAGCGGAAGCGCGACAGGCTGCGGCAAAAGCGTCTGCAATACGTAAGACGCGAAAATCAGAGCGTTTTAGCCTTGAAAAAGGTAAAACGCGATACGGCGGCACAGCGCCGCCCGGCCCGGAGTGAGCGGAAAAAGCACGCTTTTTCCGTGAAGCGACAGGCCGTATGGTTTGAAGATACTCTGGATTGAGGGCGGCACTGCCGGAAGGCGGGCCGCCCTTTTTGAGTGTTTTAGAGCGTTTCAACTTTGAAAAAGGTGAAGCGCGAGGCGGCGGCACAGCGCCGTCCGGCCCGAAGTGAGGGGAAAAAGTACGCTTTTCCGTGAAACGACAGGCCGTATGGTTTGAAACGCAACGCGGTTCAAACTGAAAATGCTCCGGCGACGGCGTGACATGCGCGTTTTTTTTGTTTTTTACAAGTTTTCTATAGAGTTAGTCTCGATTTTTTTTAGGATTATTCCAGAACTTTTCTTGACTTTGACGGTAAAATGAAAAATCATCCAACGGGATTCGATGTCGCCGCCGCACTCTGCGTCGGAGGACGCCGCGGAACGGTTCCGCGGCGGGCGCTGCCCTGTGCGGCGTCACGAACAAGCTGGGCCGATGGGAGTCGGGATGCCCGGCGGAAGCCGCTTTGCGACAGCGGTTCCGGGGTTCCGATTTTCGGGCCGGAGGTCTGCTTTCCATCCGGGATGACGGCATGAGGGTGGGAGCAGCCTCGGAGGCGGCCCCGATTCTTACCTCATGGAGGAATGTATGAAACGCTTTCTGGCTGCTGTGGCTCTGGTTGCCGCGCTGATGGTGCCGGGTATGGCCGCCGCCGAGGGCACGGGTCTGTACCTTGCGCCCAAATTCCTGCTTTCGTTGCAGAATTCGGGTGACATCTCCAAGGATAACGCTCCGTTCAGCGGTTCCATGGATCGTCATGATCAGTTCACGATGGGGGGCGCTCTGGCTGTAGGCTTCGATTTCTGGCAGTACTATCTGGTGCCGCTGCGTTTCGAGCTGGAGCTGGGTCTGCGCGGCAACAACGAGCATGAATGGGACGTCTATCGCGGCGGCGCTTCCGGGACGGTCAAGGGTACCTGGAACAGCACGACCCTGTTTGCCAACCTGTACTATGACTTCCATACCGATTTCGGCCTGACCCCCTATGTGGGCGGCGGTCTGGGCATGGCCTTCAACTATGCCGAGTACAAGTGGAATCAGGGCGGCTGGGCTGGTTCGGCCAATGATACCATGACCAACTTCGCCTGGAATCTCGGCGTCGGCGTGAGCTACAGCTTCAATGAAAATCTGGCTGTCGACCTGGGCTATCGCTTTGTGAGCCTCGGACATAACGAAGTCTCGCTGGGTAACATGACCTTTGAAAACGATCCCTACAACAATGAATTTATGCTCGGTCTGCGTTTCGGTTTCTAGAGCATTCTGCCTTTGAAAAGGCAGCGTGAGGCGCGCACGGCGCCGCCCGGCTTGAAGTGAGCGGAAGAATGTGTTTTTCGCGCGAAGCGACAGGCCGTATGGTTTGAAACGTAACGCGTTTCAAACTGAAAATGTTCTGGAACAGCGTCAGAAAGCGTTTTTTTCGGGCAGTTCTTGCCCGAAACAGCCTGTCTGACAAACAGATTGAGCCCCTGGGCCGGCGAAAGCCGGCCTTTTTTTGTGCCTGAAAAAAAGTCCCGGGAGGGGATAAGGCGTGTTACGCACAAAGATATGCACATGCTGGTGACAAAATAAAAAAAGCAAAAACTTTCAAAAAATGATGAAAAAATAAATTTATACTGTTGATTTATTGTTGATGAATTTGTTGATAATTGTCTAGAGTGTTTTTAACCCTGCGGACTTTTTGATTATCAGCTTTGAAAAAGTCTAGATTGGAATATAAAAAATCAATAAAAATCAATAAGTTATAATCTTAAGTATCAGGCGGCGACAAAATCTTGTTCCCTGATATTATTCAATTTCCGCCTGTTGCGGCCCGTACCCTTTTGGGGCTACAAGGGGGCCATGCAAGAACAATGGCTGGAAATCTCTAGAAAGCTTCAAGAATCTCTGGATTCGGGCGTCTACAAGGTGTGGATAGCTCCTCTGCATGGCGAGGTGCGGGGCGAGCATCTGACGCTGCGTGCTCCCAATGCCTTCGTGGCTAACTGGCTGCGGACGCGTCTGCTGGCCTCGATACGCGAGGCCGCCGCTGCCGTGCTCCGGCTGAATCCCGAGAAAGTGTCTGTGGAAGTGCTGGCCGGATCGCAGGAAGCTGCGGCGGCTGTGACGATGACGAATGCTGCCGAGGCGCTTGCCGCGTCAATGCCCGCTGCCGAAGGGCCTGACGCAGGCGATGCGCACGGGACGCTGACGACTGCCGCGTCAGATTCCGTGTCTGCGGCTCCGATTCTTGTCACGCCGTCTGCCGCGTCTCCCGCGCCCACACAGCAGTATCTGCCGCTTGGCGTGGCGTCCTTCTCCCGCCCCCGCAATGAGTGGCGGCATTCCTTCGACGATTTTGTCGTGGGTCCCAGCAACAATGTTGCGGTTGCAGCGGCTCAGGATGTCTGCCGCAGCTCCGGCTGCGTCTCCACGCTGTTCATCAGCGCGCCTCCCGGGCTGGGAAAAACGCATGTGAGCCAGGCCGTGGGACAGACCATGTACAAGGCCGGGCTCGGTTCCAAGGTGGGCTATCTGACTGCCGAAGACTTCGCCGCCCGCTTTGTGTCGGCCCTGCGCACCAGAGAAGTGGATGAATTCAAGGCCCGTCTGCGTCAGCTGGATGTGCTGCTGCTTGAGGATGTACATTTTCTGCGCGGCAAGGAAAAAATTCAGGATATGGTGCTGAGCGTGGTCAAGCACCTGCAGGAATACGGCGGACGCGTTGTCTTCACCAGCACCTTTTCGCCGCGGGAATTGCAGCAGGTGGACTCGCAGCTGGTATCGCATTTCTGCTCGGGTATTGTGTCGGCCATCAGCCGGCCTGACGAGGATATGCGCCGCGAGATTCTGGAACGCAAGGCCCGGAGCTGGCAGGTCATGCTGCCCGGCACGGTCTGCGATCTGCTGGCCAACCGCCTTCAGGGCGATGTGCGGCAGCTGGAATCCTGTCTGAACAGCCTTGTTTTCAAGGCGCGTCTGCTCAATTGCAATCTGAATACCGAACTGGCGCTTGAGGTTCTGTCGCAATATGCCGATGTGGAATGCGGCCCCGATTTTGACGCCATAGTCCGTCTTGTCTGCGAAAGCTTCGGGCTGACTCAGAAACAGCTGGCCTCGCCGTCGCGGCGGCAGGAACTGGTACTGGCCCGCAATACCATCTATTACCTGGCGCGCAAGCATACGGAAATGTCGCTGGCGGAAATCGGTTCGCGCTTCAATCGGCGTCATACCACCGTTATCAAGGGTATTTCCTCGGTGGAACGCGAATTGTGCAAGGAAACGCGCGTCGGGCGTCAGATTGCCCGGGCTGTGAGCCTGATCGAGCGTAACGCGGGCGTCTGCGCGTCGGCGTAAAGAAGAATATTCCCCGCAAGGCGTGGTGCGGGGTGAAAGAATGTTCAAGACGTCCAGAGAGCGTCTTGCAGGAACAGGGGTGGTCGGCAGCCTCGCCTGTCCTTTCCAGCCACGGCGGCCTGTGTCCCGAGGGACGCAGGCCGCCTTTTTTTATCCAGAATATTTTCAGTTTGATTTGAAACGTGCTGCGCTTCAAAACATACGGCCTGTCGTTTCGCGGAAGAACGTGGTTTTCCCGCGAAGCGACAGGCCGGTCGGCGCTGTGTCACGCCTCAAAGTTGAAACGCTCTAGACAAGGCCGTGCGCCTGAAGTATGCCGCGCAACTTTTCTCTGTCGGCATCCTGCATGGGCCAGAGCGGCAGGCGCATTTCCATATCCATGCGGCCCATGAGCGCCAGGGCCGTTTTAACAGGAATGGGATTTGTCACCATGAACATGGCATGATGCAGGTCGAAGATCTCGTGGTGAATCTTGCGGGCGGCGGTAAAGTCGCCTTTTGCCGCTGCCTTGCACATCTGGGACACCTTGTCGGGCACGATGTTGGATGTCACGGAGATGAGGCCGGTTCCGCCGATGCTCATGAGGGGCAGGGCGGTAAAGTCATCGCCGGACAACAGGCTGAAATCTTTGGGACAGCTCTCAATGGTCAGACTTGCCTGCGCCATGTCGCCCGTGGCTTCCTTGACGCCCACGATGGTGGGAAAATCCTTCGCCAGTCGCGCCAGTGTGGCAGGCAGAAGATTGCAGCCCGTGCGGCCGGGCACATTGTAGGGCACAAGAGGCAGATCCACGGCCCGGGCAATGGCGCCGTAATGCTGATACAGACCTTCCTGCGTGGGTTTGTTGTAATAAGGGGTGATGAGCAGCGCGCCGTCCGCGCCGGCGTTTTTGGCAAAACGCACCAGCCGGATAGCTTCGGCGGTATTGTTGGAGCCGGCCCCTGCCAGAACGGGAACGCGTCCGGCGGCCTGCTCGATGCAGATTTCGATGACCCGTTCGTGTTCCTCATGGGTCAGGGTTGCCGATTCGCCGGTGGTGCCGCACGGCACCAGCCCCTGAATGCCCTGCTCAATCTGCCAGTCGATGAGTTTGCGGTAGGCTTCTTCATCAATGACGCCGTTTTTGAAAGGGGTGACCAGTGCGGTCATTGCACCGTGAAACAGCATAGTGACTCCTTGGAACTACGGGTGAACGAGAGACGGTTACTGGTTGATGAATTCCTTCAGTTCCTTGCCTGCCCGGAAGAAGGGCAGGCGCTTGGGCACCACGTCCACACTTTCGCCGGTCTTGGGATTGCGCCCGGCGTAGCCTTCATACTCCTTGATCTTGAAGCTGCCAAAGCCGCGGATTTCGATACGTTCCCCGGCAATGAGCGATTCCTTCATGGCATCGAAAAAGGTGTTGACGACCAGCGAGGCGTCTTCAAACGGGAGATCCGTTTCTTCCGCCAGAGTCCTGATGAGTTCACTTTTGTTCATATATCCTCCAGCCCACCATCCTCGGATGGGTTCTTTTCGGAGTAACGCGGCACCGGAAGATTGGGGCGGATGCCCTGCGTCGCTGACGGGAAAAGTGATTGTCAATGTCCATTTTGGCGGCAGCAGAGACGCTTTCTGCTCCCGGAAGTTCCCTTGCAGCGGGCTTTTTCATCCTGATCGAAGCCGGCACAGACGTTGTGGGGTTCTACAATACTGTTTTTATGCAGAGAGGTAAAGCGGGAGGCAAAAGGGGCAGGAAAAAATTTTTGCGTCGGGCGGCAGGCAGGGGCTCCCGTACCGGAGGAACGGGGGACGCGCAGAGGCATGAAAAAAGGCAATGCCTCCGAAAGACATTGCCTGAAAGGTCGGCATGCGATGAAGAGCTGCGCCGCCCGGCCTGAATTGAGCGGAAAAACCGCGTTTTTTCCGCGAGACGACAGGCCGGTATGGTTTGAAACGCAACGCGTTTCAACCTGAAAATGCTCTAGACATCCAGATGCAGGATGCCGCGCTGTCCGAGCCAGTCCAGCATGTTGAGACGGGCTTTTTGCAGGCGCTGGGCGATGCTCTGGATATCCTGTGCGGCCGGCGAGCCGGGATAGCAGCGCATGAGCGGCTTCTGGAGGCAGACGGCTTCAGAAACGTTTTCGTCGAACCGAACCGGGCCGAGCATGACGGGTTCAAAGTGGACGAAGTGACGACAGGCTCCCGCCAGTTTCTCAAAGGTATCCTGCGCTTCCTTGATCGAGGCGGCTTCGTTGACGACGACCATGAAGTTACGCAGGCCGTAGCGGTTGTTGAGTACCTTGATCATGGCGTAGCTGTCCGTGAGCGACGTCGGCTCGGGGGTGACGACCACGATACGCAGAGCGGCCATAGCGGCGAAACTCTGGACTGTGTCGGAAATACCGGCGCCAAGATCCATGAAGACAAAATCATAGCGTCCCAGCGAGGGCTCCAGCCGCCGCAGCAGCAGATCCCGGGTATCGGCGTTCATGTCCACCAGTTCGGGAACGCCCGAGGCGGCGGGGAGAACGTCAAAGCCCTGTTTTTCAACAGGATACAGGACTTCTTCCAGAGGTTTGTCGCCCAGAAGGACATTCTGCAGATTGCCTTCCGGCGTGATGCCGAGCAGGACGTCAAGATTGGCAAGGCCAAGATCGCAGTCGATAAGCAGGGTCTTGAAGCTGTTCTGGTGCAGGGCGCAGGCAAGGTTGAGGGCCAGACTTGTTTTGCCGACACCGCCTTTGCCGCTCATGATGGCGATGCTGAGCGTGGTATTGGGCATTGGTTATTCTCCGCCAAAAAAAAGAAAGCGTTTTTCCTGGGAATGAACCAGTGTGGCTCGTTCAGCCAGGGGGGCGCCGGTGTCTTCGTAAAGATGCTCCTTGCTTTCCCGCGCCCTGGCAAGCGCCTGCCGGGCCCGTTGAAGCAGAGCATTGGCCTTGGGATGCTCGCTTTGCGTGACGGTAACGATGCCAAAGGCGCAGCCGGCCTGTGTAAAAGGGGCAATGACGCCGGGTTTGCCGAGCACAAGTCCCTTGCAGCGCAGGCGAAAGGCTGTGCGCGTCCGTTCGGCCAGCAGACGACCGCGCAACAGACCGTATCCGGGAAGAATGGCCAGAAGGGCTCCTTTTTCCAGATTGCCGATGCTGTCGCAGGCGTCCAGGCGCTGCCGCAGCGTTTCGTAAAGCAGACGCTCCCCGAGAAGCTGCGCGGGGGAGTCTTCGGTTGCGGAGGAAGCGACAGCAGGACGCTCCGGGCAGATGCCCGGAGCCGCATCCAGATGGGATGGCTGAAGCGTTCCGCAGACCAGCGTCAATTGTCCGCCATTGCGCTCCAGTCTCTGCAATTCTCGTTCCAGCTGCTGGTGCAGCATCTCCCGCGAGAGCATGGAGGCAAGAACGTTCATAAAATCCGGCGGACTCGCCGGGGTGGGCTGACCGTCGCGCCGCATGTCCGGACAGACATCCGCCAGAGCGATATCCAGATTTTTCCCCATTTCCTCGGGCAGCGGGAGGGCGCACCAGCGGCGGAGGGGACAACGTCGGCAAAATTCGTCCCAGCGTTTGAGCGGCAGACCGCTGACGCGCCGCATGACGAGAATGTCCTGCGGTGTCGCAGGGGGCTCATCCTGCTCCATGAGCAGACGCAGCGCACGCAGTTCGCGCGTCAGCAGTTCAAAGTCGGCGTTTCGTGATGACATGGCTTTTCCGGGCGGAGGTGGACGCGGCGATACCGTGTCGCTCCGTCAATCTGAGTATGCATACATCCACCTTGGGGCGGCAGGGGCGTCGTGAACCTCTCCTGTAAACCGTCCTGCACGACCGCGGAACGACCGTGTCCCGCGGTCGTGCATCAGAACTTTTCAGCTTGAAGCGCTGTGCGTTTCAAACCATACGGCCTGGTCGCGGAAAAAGCATGGTTTTTCCGCTTGCTTTTGGCCGGGCGGCGCTGTGCCGCCGTCTAGCGTTGCCGTTCGTGGCGATAAAGCAGATAGTCGTGCTGAAAAACGTCGATTTGTCCGTTGAGTACGGCGTCAACATCGCCGACTTCCGTTCCGGTACGATGATCCTTGACCAGACGGTAGGGTTGCAGCGTGTAGGTCCGGATCTGGCTGCCGAAGGCGATGGCGTCCTTGCCGGCATATTCGGCCTGACGCTCGGCTTCGCGTTTCTGCAACTCCAGATTGTAAAGCCGGGCTCTGAGAATGCGCAGCGCCGATTCCTTGTTGTGGTGCTGTGACTTCTCGTTCTGGCACTGGGCTGATATGCCCGTGGGAATATGGGTGACGCGCACGGCGGAACTGGTCGTATTGACGCTCTGACCGCCGGGGCCGCTGGAGCGGAAGGTATCGAAACGCAGATCGCTTTCCTTGAT
>CAMBWG010000047.1 GCA_945871415.1 uncultured Desulfovibrio sp. | reverse complement strand
CCCCCCCCCCCCCCCCCCCCCCGTTACTTCTTCTCTCGTCCCTTTATGCCTTTTCCCGTATGCCGTTGCGGCGGTGGAGGCGGTCGGTGCGTTCCTGCATGAGGAAGCGCCCGGTAATGGAGTCGGGGTCGGCCACAAGGGCTTCGGGGGTGCCCTGCGAGACGATAAGGCCGCCGTTTTCGCCGCCGCCGGGGCCTATGTCGATGACGTGATCGGAGGCAAGGATCATGTCGGTATTGTGCTCGATGACCACGACGCTGGCGCCCTTGTCCACAAGGGCGTGCAGTACCCTGATGAGCTTGCCGACTTCGTGCATGTGCAGGCCGGTGGTGGGTTCGTCGAGAATGTACATGGTGCCGGGCAGGGAACGCTTGCCCAGCTCGCGGGATATCTTGATGCGCTGGGCCTCGCCGCCGGAAAGGGTGGTGGCGGGCTGGCCGAGGCGCACATATTCGAGGCCCACATCTTCGAGCACGGCAAGACGGCGCTCAAGGGCGGGATAATTGTCGAAGAACTGGCGCGCCTCATGCACGGGCAGATCGAGCACTTCGGCAATATTAAGCCCTTTGTAGCGGACTTCCAGCGTCTCGTGATTGTAGCGCCTGCCGCCGCAGACATCGCAGGTCACGTAGATGTCGGGCAGGAAGTGCATTTCCACACGGATTTGTCCGTCGCCGCCGCAGGCCTCGCAGCGGCCGCCGCGCACGTTGAAGCTGAAGCGTCCGGGCTTGTAGCCGCGCTTGCGGGCATCGGGCGTCATGGCAAAGATATTGCGGATTTCGTCGAATATCTTGGTATAGGTGGCGGGATTGGAGCGGGGCGTGCGGCCGATGGGCGTTTGATCGATGGCCACGATGCGCTCTATGGGCCGGGCCCCCTCGCTGTATTCAAGCCCGCCGACGGTGCCGGGCTGATCCACGCGCATGCCAAGACTGATGGCAAGATGCTTGTAGAGCGTATCCACGACAAGAGAACTCTTGCCGGAGCCGGAAACGCCGGTAACGCAGGTAAGCACGCCCAGCGGAATGTGACAGTCAATGCCGCGCAGGTTGTTGGTGGTGACGTTGCGCAGCACAAGTACCCCCTGTGCCTCGCGGCGTTCGTCGGGCATGGGCACGCTTTCGTCGCCGCGCAGATAGCGCGCCGTCAGGGTGTCGGAACGCAGCAGGGAAGGCACATCGCCCTGAAAGGTCACATGGCCGCCCTGTTCGCCGGAGCCGGGCCCCAGCTCGATGACGGTATCGGCGGCGCAGATGGTGGCTTCGTCGTGCTCGACGACCAGCACGGTATTGCCGCGCTTCTGGAGAGAGCGGAGCGTGCCGAGCAGACGCTCGTTGTCGCGGGGATGCAGACCGATGGAGGGCTCGTCCAGCACGTAGGTGACGCCCACAAGGCCGGAGCCCAGCTGCGAGGCAAGGCGGATGCGCTGGGCTTCGCCGCCGGAAAGTGTGGACATGGCGCGTCCGAGGGAGAGATATTCCAGCCCCACGTCACGCAGAAAGGTCAGACGATGGCGCAGTTCCTTGAGCAGCGGTTCTGCAATAAGGGCGAAGCGGCCTGTGAAATCCCGCTGATCCAGCCAGCGCAGCGCGCGTTCCACGGACAGGGAGCAGAAGGCGGCAATATCCAGATCATCCACGCGCACGGCGAGAGCTTCCGGACGCAGGCGCGCGCCGCGGCAGTCGGGGCATTCGGTGGACTGACGGAAGCGGGCCAGCACTTCGCGCCAGGCGTCGCCGTACTGCATACCCTTTTCCAGCAGAGGAATAACGCCGGGCCAGCGCGCGGCCGTCACGTCAAGCCGCGCCTGCTCGGACTGCTGCTGCGCAAAGACGGCGCTCTGGCTGTCGCCCGCGGCATCCAGCGCCACGTTGCCGCCCATCCAGTTGCGACGCAGGCCGGAGACGGAGCCCGCGGGCTTGCCGTGCGCATCTTCGCCGTAGAAGAGCAGGGCAAGCGCCGTATCGTCAAAGTCGCTGAGGGGCGTGTCGAGCGTAAAGCCGCAGCGCGTGCCCAGAGCCGCCAGCGCGTCCGCATAGCGTTCAAAAAGACGCCCCTCGGCCCAGGGGAGCAGCGCTCCCTTGCGCAGCGACAGGCCGCGATTGGGCGCAATGAGGCGCGGTTCAAAGTAATCGACCGTGCCGAGGCCGACGCAGCGCGGGCAGGCGCCCTGCGGGCTGTTGAAGGAAAAGAGCTGCGGACTGGGCGCGGGCAGGGAGACATGGCAGTGCGCGCAGGCCGAGGTCGTGGAGTGCATGACGTCCTGCTCTCCGGCGGGCAGTCCCGGGCGGTGAACAATCAGCCGGCCGTCGCCGTGACGCAGGGCCAGTTCCACGGAGTCGGCCAGACGTCCCCGGATGCCGTCCTTGTTGACGAGGCGATCCACCACGAGATCGATGTCGTGGCGCTTGTTCTTGTCCAGCGCGGGCACGTCGTCGAGCGTATAAAACGCGCCGTCCACGCGCACGCGGGCGAAGCCGTCGGCGCGCAGCTTCTTGAATCTGTCCTGATGCGTGCCTTTCTGGCGTTCGACCAGCGGCGTCAGCACCATGAACTTTTCTCCCTGCGGAAGGGCCAGAATATCGGCAATGATTTCGTCGGGAGAGCGCGCCTCGATGGGACGGCCGCATTGCGGGCAGTACATGCGCCCCAGACGGGCAAAGAAGACGCGCAGGAAGTCGTGAATTTCCGTCACGGTGCCCACGGTGGAGCGGGGATTGCGCGAGGTGCTCTGCTGTTCCAGTGAGATGGCGGGCGACAGGCCCTCGATCTTGCCCACGGCGGGCTTGTCCATCTGCGGCAGGAACTGGCGCGCATAGGCTGAAAGGGATTCCACATAACGCCGCTGTCCTTCGGCATAGACAATGTCAAAGGCCAGCGTGGACTTGCCGGAACCGGAAGGCCCGCAGATAACCACCAGTTCATCGCGGGGAATGTCGATGTCGATGTCCTTGAGGTTGTGCTGACGGGCTTTTTCTATATGGATGCACTCGTGTACGTTTTTCATGGGCTGTAAGTAAGCGCGTCGGGGGCGCTTGGCAAGCGGACGCGGCTGTTCAGAGCCTTTTGTCTTTGAAAAAGGCGGAACACGGGGCCGCACAATGCCGCCCGGCCCGAAGAAAGCGGAAAAACCGTGCTTTTTCCGCGAAGCGACAGGCCGTATGATTTGCAACGCAAAGCGTTTCCATTTGGAAATGGTCCGGGGAAACTGCGCCTTTTTGCGTTCTTCGGGGGGCGGAGCGACGGGGGCATGGACAAGGGCGCTGCTTGGTCGTAGTAATAATTTTTGTACCGAAGCGTTTTGCCGTTGAAAAAGGCGGAATGCGAGGCGGCACAGCGCCGCCCGGCCCGGAGTGAGCGGAAAAACCGCGTTTTTTCCGCGAAACGACAGGCCGTATGGTTGGAAACGCGCAGCGTTTCAAACTGAAATTGCTCTAAGGGAAAGAGGAGCCCGTATGATGACGAACGCCGTCCGCCTGATGCTTGTTGTGGGGATGCTGCTGCTTGCGGCGACGACGCGCCCTGTTCCGGTTTGCGCCGCCGAAGGTCCGGCCGCCGGAGCGCCCTCCGGCACCGTGAAGGCCGCGCCGCTGCCGACGGTGACGGCCCGCGAGATTTTCGAGCAGCTGCCGTCCAGTATTTTTGACAATACCGCCGAGGGGCTGCCCGACGAGGAAAAGGAGCGACTGCTGGCAACCGGGCAATGCGAGTTCTGGGAGATAGTGGGCGAGACGGACGACGTGATCGCCTTCCGGGCGCTGCCGTTTCGCGACAGCGCCGTTGCCCTGCGTTTGTTCCGCAATGAAGAAAATGGAGAAATTCTTGCGGCCATCGGCACGCTGGGCGTGCCCATCTGCGCGCTGGAGCTCTGGAAGCGCGACGCTTCCGGGCGCATTGTGCCCGCGGATACGCCCGAGGACCCGGATATAAGCGAATTTTTTGATACGGCGGTCCCGCAGCCCAGAGATGTGACGGCATCGGTGCTGCCCTGTCTGGGCCTTGGCGGCCTCAAGGCGCAGGTTCTGTTCTGGGGGCCTGCCGGCATGGTGCATCTGCCTGTGGCCCGGGACATCGGCTGGCACTGGACGGGGCGTTCCTTTGAAAAGATAGTCCGTCCGCATGCCCTGCCGGAAGGGACACCGACAAAGAAGTAATCCGCGCGGGCAGCTCCGACTGCCCGACGCCCGGCCCGAAGCGGGCGGAAAACCACGCTTTTTCCGCGAAGCGACAGGCCGTATGGTTTGGTATGCGAAGCATCTCAAACTGAAATTGCTCTATTTGAACCAGCCGAGATCGTGTTCTTCGCCGGGAACCTGCGGCGCGGGAGCGGGATCGGCCGACAGCATGTCTTCGGGAATCTTCAGCCGCGGCAGCAAATCTCCGGCAAGAGCAACAAGGCGATAGGCTCCTATAAGGATATTGCCGCGTGCGGTTTCGGCCTGACTGGACGAGGTATACAGCTCTGTTTCTGAATCCAGAACATCCAGCAGGCTGCGGGTCCCGAGCAGAAACTGCTGCTGGTAGGCCTGACAGGTCCGCTGATTGAAGGCGACGGCATCGGTATAGCGCGCGTACTGTTCGCGGGCTGCCTGATAGCTGTTCCAGGTGGATTCCATGTCCAGCCGCAGGCTGTCCATATAGTCATAAAAATTCTGTCGGGCCGCGCGTTCCCGTGCCGAGGCGGCGCGTACCGCGGCCGCGTCGGCGCCGCTGTTGAAGAGATTCCAGCGCATGGTGGCCAGCACGTCAAAACTGGAAACCCAGCGTTCATTTCTGCCGCCGCGATCGCTGTAGGCCGGTCCTGCTTCCAGCTGAAAGGAAGGATACATGCCGGATTCCTGCAATTCCTTTTCCCCTCTGGCCCGGCGGATTTCGTGCAGGCAGGCCGCAAGCGCCGGATTGTGCTTTTCCGCCAGAGCAAGCAGGGCCGCTGCGGAATCGGGCATGCCGGCGGGGAGCGCGGCTTCTTCCAGATGGGAGGCGCTCAGGCCCGTAAGGCGGGCATACGTGGCCCGGGCCGTGCGCAGTCCGGCTTCCGCCTCGGCCAGGGAGGACTGCGCACGGCTCAGGCGCGACTGGGCCTGCGTCACATCCGCCTGAGAATCCGCGCCCAGGGCAAGGCGTTCATGAGATTGAGCGAGAATTTCTTCATGGCGACGCACATTGGCGCGCGCCAGATCGCACAGTCTGATGCTCCGCAGCAAGTCTATATGGGCAACAATGGCGTTGAGAGCAAGGTTCGTCGAGGTGTCGAGCACGCGGGCGGAGGCGGCGTCCAGCGCGGACTGCGCCATGCGTACCCGGCTGCGTGTGGCGAAGCCGTCCCAGACGGGCTGCACCAGCTGGGCGGAAAGCGTGTTTACGCTCAGCCAGTCCCGTTCCATGTGCGCGGCACGGGCTGTGGCATCGTTCATGACGCCCGCGCCGGTTTCGCCCACCACGTCCACGCGCGGACCAAAACCGGCCTGAGCCTGCCGCAGATCCTGCCGGAGCGCCCGCCGCTCTTCTTTGGCGCTCTTGAGCGCGCGGTGATGCCGCAGCACGCCCTGCACCGTATCCCGCAGGGTGACGGCGTGCCCTGCCCGGGCCGGAGACTGACGGGAAGCTTCTCCTGCCGGGACGTTGCCGGAGGTCAGGCACAGAATGCCGGTAAGCAGCAGCGGCAGGAGCTTTCCGAATGTGGGCAGGGGCATGCGGTCTTCCTTTTTTTTAGGGGCAGGACTCATTAATGAGTCCTGACCCCGGAGTATCTTCAGTTTGAAACGCTGTGCGTTTCAAACCATACGGCTTGTGGTTTTGCGGAAAAAGCGCGGTTTTTCCGCTCTCTTCGGAGCGGGCGGCGTCGGGCGCCTCGCGTTTTTGCCGGAGGGCGTCTCCCGGCAGCGCGGGCAGGCGGCTTTGCCTTGGGGAACGATGGCGACGGAAAGAGAGCGCGGCGGAAAAGCGCGCGGATCAGGGTTCGCGCATGGCTTCGTCGAGCGATTTGATCAGCGGATAGGTAAGGTATTCGATAATGCGACGCTTTCCGGCAAGGATTTCCGCGGTAAGCTCCATGCCGGGGAGAATAAAAAGACCTTCCCGCCGTTTGCGCTCCAGCGTGTTTGCGTCAATGGCGATGCGCGCCATGTACTGGAGATGCCTGCCGCCGTCTTCGGCGGTCTCCGTAAAGGCGTCGCGGGAGATGTAGCGCACGGTGCCGTCGAGCGTGCCGTACTTCTGGAAGGGAAAGGGCGTCAGCTTGAGGCGCGCGTCATGCCCTGCGGCTACCTTGCCTATATATTCCGAGGGGATGCTGACTTCGGCTTCCAGCCCCTGATGCAGAGGGACCAGCGTCATGAGCGGTTCCACCTCGCGTACGGCTGAGCCGATGGACACCGGCGCGATGGTGTGGACGACGCCGTCTTCGGGTGCGCAGAGGGAAACGTAGGATTGAAGCTGCCGGATTTTTTCAAGCTCCTTCCGACGCGCCGTCAGCTCCTGCTGAATCTGCACAAGTTCCTCAACCGCGCGGGCTTCCCAATCTTCGATAAAGGCGTTTCTTTTGGCCTGCGCCGTCAGTCTTTCCTGAAGCAGGGAACGCATGTCCGCTTCCAGCTGCATTCGGGACAGCTGCAATTCCTTTATTTCCTTAAGAGAAATGGCGCCTTTTGTTTTACGGTAGAGATTCTCCATGTCGCGGTACAGGGCGAGCTGTTCGCTTTTGTCCCGAAAGGAAAGCGTGATCCTTTCAATATCCTCATCATAGGAGGCCAGGCTTTCCCGATAGAGTTTTTTCCGCGTCTGAAAAAGGGTCTGCTGCCAGCGGGTTTCGACGCTGTCGGATGCGGGGACGTAGTCCCGTTTTTCCAGTTCCGCGGCCAGACGATCGTGCTGGGCCGAGTATTTTTTGACTTCCTCGGCAAGTTTCTCCGCCTCTGCCGCCGTGAAGACGGGATCAAAGGTCATCAGCACCTGTCCTTTCCTGACCTGATCCCCGACCCGCACCTTTACGGCCTTGAGAACGGTGCGTTCCAGCGGGCGCAGCTCTATGGGCGGCGACTGGGAAATGATTTTTCCCTGAGCGGTAATGATGATGTCCACCTTACCCAGACAGGCCCAGGCAAGGGCGGCAAAAAAGAAGCAGGCCAGCCCCAGCAGGACGGAGTCGGCCCACCAGGGCAGGGGGGCATGCTGTATCTCCAGGGCGTCGGGCCGGAATTCGTTGACTTCGGCCTCTTGTCGCCGCGCGGCAAAGGGAAGGCGCATGCGCTAACCCCCCGTCTGCTGCCGCCAGAAGGTGCTGTACAACCCCGGCTGCGCCAGAAGCGCTGCATGGCTGCCCTGCTGCACGATGCGGCCCCTGTCCAGGACGATGATGCGGTCGGCATGGCGCATGAGAGACAGGCGGTGCGCAATCATGAGCACGGTCCTGCCCTGCGCCATCTGCCGGAGATTGCGGGAAATGTCCCATTCGCTTTCGGGATCGAGCGCCGAGGTGGCTTCGTCGAAGATAAGAATCCGGGGCGAGGTAATCAGGGCCCGCGCAATGGCCAGACGCTGCTTCTGACCGCCGGAGAGATTGACCGCGTTTTCTTCCAGCACGGTGTCGTAACCGGTATGCAGTCTGCTGATGAATTCGTGCGCGCCCGCAAGCCGGGCGGCGGAGATGACGTCTTCCGGCGTGGCGTCGGGGCGGGCAAGGCGGATATTGTCGCGGATGGTGCCGTGGAAGAAATAGTTTTCCTGAAGCACGACGCCGATGTTGCGGCGCAGATGGGCTTTGTCCAGCTCCCGGATATCTGTGCCGTCCATACGCAGAAAGCCCTCCTGCGGCGCGTACATGGCCTGCGTCAGTTTGGCTATGGTGCTTTTTCCGGAGCCGGAACGGCCGACAATGCCGAGGATTTCTCCGGGAGCGACGCGCAGGGTCACGGCGTCGAGAGCGGGTTGCAGATCGGGCCTGTAACGGAAGGTGGCTTCATGAAATTCGATGTCGCCCCGGATTTCCGGGCACAGTCTGCCGCCGTCGGATTCCGGTCTGCTGTTCATGACGACGCCGAGCATACGCACAGACAGAGCAATCTGCTGATATTCGTGAATCAGCGACACGAATCTGACCAGCGGGGAGCTGACGCGGGCGGAAATCATCTGGAAGGCCACAAGCGCCCCGATGCTGAGCCGCATATCGAAGACAAGATGCGCGCCGTACCAGACAACGGCAATGTTCATCAGCATTTCCAGAGCCTGACTGAGCGTTCTGGCGGTTACGGATATTTTGCCCACATTGAAGCAGGACTGAACGGCAAAGGCTGTGTTGTCGTTCCATTCCTTTTCCCTGCGGGGTTCGAGGGCCAGCGATTTGATGGTGTGAATGCCGCGTATGGATTCCACAAGGCAGCTCTGCCGTTTGCCTTCCGTGGCATAGAGAATATCAAGGCGTTTCTGAAAGGGCCTGATAAGCGCGACCACCACCAGCGCAATCAGCAGGGAAAAGCCGAAGACAACGGCCGTCAGCGCCGGGCTGTAAAGGAAGAGAAAGGGAAGGAAGATCAGCAGGGAGCAGAGATCGAGCAGCGTAAAGAAGAGATTGCCGGAAAGGAAGCCGCGTATTTTTTCCGTCTGCTGGATATGTTTCAGGATCAGCCCCGCGGGAACGCTTTCAAAAAAGCTCAGGGGCAGACGCATGAGATGACGGAATGTCCGCAGACTCAGCATGATGTCAATCTTGCTGGTGGCGAACAGCAGCAGATAATTTTTCAGGAATTCCAGAACGCAGTTGTAGAGGATGGCCCCCGCCATGCCTGCGGCAAGCACGTTGAGCGTCGCATAGGTCCGGTGCGGAAGCACCTTGTCGATGACAAGCTGAAAAAAGAGCGGCGTCAGCAGGGAAATGACGGTGATGATGGCAACCGCCAGCGCAATCTGGGCAAAGACCCGCTTGTGCCGCAGAAATTCCGGCAGGAACCAGGGCAGCCCGAAGGGCTGCTCCGGGTCGTCGACGGCATGGCGGCGTTTGAGCAGCAGCGCCGTGTCGGCAAGAAGCTCCTCAAAGGCGGCGCGATTCAGAAGACGCAGGGCCGCCGGGGAGGAGGCGTCCCCCGCAGCGGGAAAGAGCGCCTGAATGCCCGTTTCGCCGTTCTCCGTCTTCTGAATATTGCAGAGAATGGCGAAACCGCCCGCACGCGTTGCGGCCAGCACCGGAAAAACGTCGTGGAACGCCAGCGCCCGCTCCCATGAAAGGGGGCGGATGCGGCCGTGAAGGCCGCAGTCCCGTGCAATTTCCCGAAGCTGCAACAGGGAAATGGTATCGCCGTCAATGGCGTGACTATGAGCAAGCCGGGCTTCGTCCAGATCCAGACCATGATGCCGCCCGATGACGCAAAGGCATTGCAGCCCTTCCGGCCGGCGGCGGGCCGGGCGCACGGTCCGACGGACGCAGAGAACGGCGGGCCCGTCCCAGCGCTGCCGGAACTGGGCACAGGACACCGTGACCGCGCCTCCGGCCCGCGGATCGAAGATTTCCAGCGTTTCCTGCGTGTCGCGGCCATACGCCGGGACATACACCCATGAGCGCCGATCAATCATGGCCAGCAGCGGCCCGTCGTACCGCTCCGGCAATTCCTGACGACCCGCAATCAGCCGGGGCCGGAGACCGCAGCCACGCAGCAGATGGAGCATCTGTTCAGGAGCGCCCTGCGTATCCGCCTCCAGAAGGCGGCGCTTGTCTGCCGCGTCCGGCGCAAGAGCCAGATCCTTGCAGAGGGCTTCGATACAGGGAAGCAGCGTGGCGACGGAATCCATGAAAGACGGTATCCTTTTCAGCAGAACGTCTGCCCGTTAGGCTCGGGACTCATTACGGTTTTCCTGAGGGGGGAGAAAACCCTTTGCTCCGCTGTCGATGCCTGCGGCAAAAAGGGCCCGGCCCTTCCGCAGCAAAGGAGGAATGGCGTTCCCGTAAACTCCCCCTCAAACTCCCCCATCTTCCCCGAAACCCGCGCGTCATGTGCCGGCGGGTAAAGATGGATTTTTTGTAACATGCAATGATGTTTTATTTTTTTATATCATGAAAAGGCAAATATGCTGGGGAATCAACATCTGATGATGAGTTCTGACCCTGGAGCGTTTTAGCTTTGAAAAAGGTAAAACGCGAGGCGGCGGACAGCGCCGCCCGGTCAAAAAAGCGCGGAAAAACCGCGCTTTTTCCGTGAAACGACAGGCCGTAGAGTTTGAAACGCCGTGCGTTTCAAATTGAATATGCTCTGGGAAAAACATTATTTGTCAATGGTTGTCAAAAGGCAAGGAACGCGCCGACGGATCAGTCCCGCGGCGCGCGCAGGATCAGCAGAGGAATCCGGGATGCCGCCGCGCCGAGGCGGAAGGGATGGGAGGCCGAGAGCGCCGTGCCGGGAGAAACATACAGGCGCACGTCCCCAAGGGCATAGGGGCCGCTCAGATAGCCTTTGTTGAGGTATTT
>CAMBWG010000046.1 GCA_945871415.1 uncultured Desulfovibrio sp. | reverse complement strand
CCCCCCCCAAAAAACATAATGGGCCCTGAGCCCGGCATTCAGCCTTCAGCACGGGCGCTTACGGCGTACCGGCAGACGTTCCGCCAGCAAGAGGCTTTCATACCGGCCCGGCCCGCCTGCCGCATCCTCCGGCCGGTTGAGATCCCGACCGTAGAACACCCGCCAGAAACGCGCAGGCAGCCCAGCCAGCCGCTCGCGCAGAGCCGCTTCCTCCTCCGCGCCCCCGGCATGCCCCGTATAGCAATGCAGACACAGACAACCGCACGGAGCCAGCCGTTCCAGCACCGCGTCCACGGCCCGCAGGCTTGTTTCCGCGCGAGTTACACAGCTCTTGTCACTGCCGGGCAGCCAGCCGAAATTGAAAACAGCCGCCATGAGGGGAAGCCCGGCCGCCTCCGGCACGTCCCGCAGCACGCCTTCCAGCTCCTCATGTCCCCTGCACAGGCAGCGCCAGTCCGTCCCGAGAGGCGTTCCCGCCGCGCACGACCGTTCCAGTGCAAGCGCAAGCCGTTTTTCCGTGACCGCAATGGCCGCGGGCTGCACATCGAGGGCCAGAACAAGCGCGCCTTCCGGGGCTGTCTCCGCCAGAAACAGCGTGTCATGCCCGTTCCCGGCAGTACCGTCCAGACACAGGGGCCGCACGCCGCTTTCCCGCGCAGCCGCAAATGCCCGTGCCAGTCCCGCATGCGCAAGCTGATCCAGCAGCGAGGGACGGGCTGGGCGCAAGACCTGTTCGCAGATCATGACGCATCTCCTGTAAAAGGCGTGCAATAAAAAGAATAGGCTCAGGGGCGGCCCGTTTTTCCCGAAGCTGGCGACTTTCCGGAGAAACTGTCGCCTTCTCCGGCTATCCCCTGCGCGTCAGCACTTCCAGACGGCGGGCGCGGGCCCGGCCGTAACGCAGCTGCCAGCGCCAGCGGCGCACCCTGCGGCGCGCACCGTCCATATAGAGGAAGACAACCGGCGTCGTGTACAGGGTCAAAAGCTGGCTGAGACAAAGACCGCCGACAATGGTCACACCCAGGGGCTGCCGGATTTCCGCGCCGTCTCCCTGCCCCAGCGCCAGCGGCACAGCCCCGAAAAGCGCGGCGGCCGTAGTCATCATAATGGGCCGGAAACGCAAACGACAGGCTGTCACGATGGCTTCCTCGGGCCGCTGCCCGCGCATACGCATGGCGTCAAGGGCAAAGTCAATCATCATGATGGCGTTTTTCTTGACGATACCGCACAGCAGCAGGACCCCGATCAGGGCAATGACGCTGAATTCCATACCGCAGAACAGCAGCGCCAGCAGCGCGCCGCCCCCGGCGCTGGGCAGCGTGGACAGAATGGTCAGCGGATGCACAAGGCTTTCATACAGAATGCCCAGCACAATATAGAGCGCAGCCAGTGCCGCCAGAATGAGAATGACCTGATTCTGGAGCGTGTCGCTGAACATCTTGGCCGTCCCCTGAAAGCTGCCGACAACGGAGGACGGCATGCCGATACGCACGCGCGCCTCGTCAATGGCGGCCTGCGCCTGCGACAGCGACGAGCCGGGCGCCAGATTGAAGGCCAGCGTAACGGCGGCGAACTGCCCCTGATGCGAAACCGACAGCGGCGCAAAACCGGGGCCGACCGTCGCCACGCTCAGCAGCGGCACCAGCCCGTCCCGTCCGCGCAGATAGACCTTTTGCAGGGCGTCTTCCCCTTCCAGCCACGAGGGAATGAACTCCAGCACGACCCGGTACTGGTTCTTGTCGCGGTACATGGTGGAAACCTGCCGCTGCCCGAAGGCGTTGTTGAGCGCGTTGTCCACATCCTGCATGGTCAGACCGTAGCGCGCCAGCGCATCCCGATCCACGCTCAGCACCGTCTGAAGACCGCGCTCCTCAATATCGCTGTCCACGTCTTTCAGAAAAGGAATGCCCGCCAGCTCTTCCTGCAGCTTGCGGCCCCAGCGGCGCAGCTCGTCGAGGTTGTCCGCCTGCAGGGTGTACTGATACTGCGACCGCGCGCTGCGGCCGCCCATCATGATGTCCTGCGCCGCCTGGAGAAAGATCTGAAGACCGGGCTCGGACGAAAGACGACCGCGCAGACGTGCGATGACGGCATCGGCCGAAATCTTCCGTTCCTCCAGCGGTTTCAGGGCAATGAAGATTCCCCCGCCGCCACGTGCGCCGGAAATATGCCCGGACACCTGTTCCACGGCGGGATCGGAACGGATGATTTCCATCAGCCGGGGCAGTTTTTCCACAATATTCTGATAGGAAGCGCTTTGATCCGCGCGCATGCCGCCCATGATGACGCCCGTATCCTGCTGCGGAAAAAAGCCCTTGGGCACAAGGATATACAGCCAGACATTGGCGGCCAGCACCAGAAGGAGGGAAAACAGCGTCAGAGCCCGATGACGCAGCACCACGGCAAGGCTGCGCTCGTAGCCGGACTGCATCCCCTGCAACAGACGTCCCCAGAGCCGGTCAATCCGTTCCCGCAGGCGGGCAAGCGCGCCCTGCCCCCCGGTTTGGCGCTTCACATCCTCGGGGCGCAGCATATGAGCGCACATCATGGGCGTCGTGGTCAGGGAAACCAGCATGGACACAAGCACGGCCGTCGTCAGCACCACGGCGAACTCACGGAACAGACGCCCGACAATACCGCCCATGAACAGAATGGGCGCGAAGACCGCCACCAGCGAAATGGAAATGGAAATGACGGTAAAGCCCACTTCGCGCGCGCCGCGCAGCGCGGCCCGCAGCGGTGTTTCCCCCAGCTCCATACGCCGCACGATATTTTCCAGCACCACAATGGCGTCGTCCACCACAAAGCCCGTGGCAATGGTCAGGGCCATGAGGGAAAGATTGTCCAGCGTGTAGTCACAGAGGTACATGACCCCGAAGGTGCCGATCAGAGATACCGGCGCGGCCACGGCGGGAATGGTGGTGGCCCGGCCGTTGCGCAGAAAGAGAAAGACCACCAGCACCACCAGAATGACGGAAATCATGAGGCTTTTTTCTACTTCATGCAGGGAAGCCCGGATGGTCTGCGAGCGATCCATGCGCAAGGAAAGATCGGCGCTTTCGGGCAGCCACGAGCGCAGCTGCGGCAGCATGGCCTTGACGCGATCCACCGTCTCTATGATGTTGGCGCCGGGGGAACGGAAGATGATGAGCAGGATGGCTGGTTTGCCGTTGGCAACGGCCATATTGCGCTCATCCTGCGGACCGTCGCGCACAACGGCGATGTCCTCAAGGCGCACGGTCCCCTCGTCCGTATGGGCGACGATCAGTTTCCTGTAGTCTTCCGCCGTGGACAACTGATCGCTGGCATCGACCAGCCAGGAATATTCGCCGTCGTCCAGCAGCCCCTTGGGCAGATAGGCATTGGCGCCCGCAATGGCTGTCCGCACCGTCTCCATATCAAGCCCCATGCGATTGAGCGCGTCGGGGATGACATCCACGCGCACGGCAGGCAGCGCGCCGCCGCCCACCGTCACTTCGCCCACGCCGTCCAGCTGGGAAATCTTCTGGGCCAGCACCGTGGAAGCCGCGTCATAAAGCTGTGTCCGCGTCAGCGTATCCGAGGTAACGGACAGAATCATGATGGGAGCGCCCGCCGGATTCACTTTCCGATAGCTGGGATTGGACGGCATGGTGGGCAGGGTGGAGCGCGCCGCGTTGATGGCCCCCTGCACATCGCGGGCCGCGCCGTTGATGTCGCGGTTCAAGTCAAATTGCAGCGTCACGTTGCTGGAGCCGAGACTGCTGCGCGACGTCATTTCCGTGATGCCCGCAATGCGTCCCAGCGCCCGTTCCAGCGGCGTCGCCACGGTGGCGGCCATGGTTTCCGGGCTTGCGCCCGGCATGGAAGCGCGCACGACCACCACGGGCATGTCCACCTGCGGCAGAGGAGCCACGGGCAGCAAAGCAAAGGCGGCGATCCCCGCCAGCAGGACCGCCAGCGTCAACAGGGTGGTTGCCACCGGCCTGCGGATAAAGGGCGCGGAAATGTTCAGCGGCAGAAATTCCGGCCCGAAGCGCTTACGCTTTTCGCCGTGGCGTCCGCTCATGCGCGTTCCTCCCCGGCATCGCCGGAGCGCCTGAAGCGCTGCGCCAGACGATCAAACCAGAGATAGATCACGGGGGTGGTAAAGAGCGTCAGCGCCTGACTGAAAATCAGGCCCCCGACCATCGTCACGCCGAGAGGACGGCGCAGCTCCGCGCCCATGCCCCAGCCGATCATCAGAGGCAGCGCCCCCAGCAGGGCCGCCATGGTCGTCATGAGAATGGGCCGCAGCCGCAGCAGACAGGCCTGCCGGATGGCCTCTTCCGGCGCCTTGCCTTCTCCGCGTTCCGCTTCCAGGGCAAAGTCGATCATCATGATGGCATTTTTCTTGACGATGCCGATGAGCAGAATGATACCGATGATGCCCACCACGCCCAGTTCCATGTCGCAGGCAATCAGTGCCAGCAACGCGCCCACGCACGCCGAGGGCAGCGTGGAAAGAATGGTGACGGGGTGCACGTAGCTCTCGTAGAGCACGCCGAGCACGATGTACATGGTGATGACGGCCGCCAGAATCAGCCACACCTGATTGTCGGTGGACGACAGGAACGCATGCGCCGCGCCCTGAAACTGCGTCCGCAGGGACGACGGCAGACCGGCCTCAGCCTCCGCTTCCTGCACGGCCTTCACGGCCGCGCCCAGAGAAGAATCCTCGGCCACATTGAAGGACAGCGTGGCCACGGGGAACTGCCCCTGCCGCGCCACGGAGAGATGCACGGCCCGTTCTTCGACGCGCGCCACGGCCGTCAGCGGCACAGGCGTGTCGCCGGTACCGCGCACATAGATATTTTCCAGTGTTCCCGGCCCATTGCGGAACAGAGGAGCGCTCTCCAGCACGACCTTGTACTGATTGGTCTGGGTAAAGATGGTGGAAATCAGTCGCTGACCGAGCGCATCATACAGCGCATTGTCAATATCGCTCATGGTCAGGCCGTAGCGCGAGGCCGCGTCCCGATCGATATTGATCCACACGGCCCGCCCCCGGGCCTGCATGTCCGACGCCACATGCGAGAGCTCGGGCCGGGCGCGCAGGGCCTGCAAAAGACGCGGCTCCCAGGTTTCCAGCTGTTCCCGGCTCAAAGCCTCCACGGTAAACTGGTACTGCGTGCGGGAAACGCGATCCTCGATGGTCAGATCCTGCACCGGCTGCATATAGAGCCGCTGCCCGGGCACGCTGTCGGCCTTCCGCATAATCCGCCGGGCGATTTCCTGCGCGCGCGCATCACGCTCCGACAAGTCCTTGAGATTGACCGTCAGCCGCGACGTGCCCAGACTGGGATTGATGCCGTCCACGCCTACAAAAAAGGCGACGCTTTCCACAGCCGGGTCCGCCATGATGATCTCGGCCAGCTCCCGCTGGCGGCGCGTCATGGCGGCAAAGGAACTATCCTGCGGCGCTTCGGCAATACCCTGCAGCACGCCCGTGTCCTGCGTGGGAAAGAAACCCTTGGGCGTCACGATGTACAGGGCCACGGTCAGCAGCAGCGTCCCGACGGCAACCGCCAGCACAAGGCCCTGCCGGGCAAGCACCCAGTCCAGCGCCCGCGCATACCAGCGCAGCAGGCAGTTGAAAAAGGCCCCGTGTTCCTGTTGTCTGCCATGTTCCCTGCCGAGCATGACGGCGCAGAGCATGGGCGTCAGACTCAGGGAAATAGCCGCTGATATCAGGATGGTAACGGCCAGCGTCACGGCGAATTCCCGAAAGAGCCGCCCGGACACGTCGCCCATGAACAGCAGGGGAATCAGCACGGCCACCAGCGACAGGGTCAGAGAAATGATGGTAAAGCCAATCTGCCCCGCCCCCTGAAGCGCGGCCTGCAGGGGCTTCATCCCCTCTTCCAGATAGCGGGAAATATTTTCGATCACCACAATGGCATCGTCCACCACGAAGCCGGAAGCAATAACCAGCGCCATCAGCGTCAGATTGTTGAGCGAATAGCCCGCAAGATACATGACGCCCAGCGAACCGACGAGCGACAGAGGCACGGCCAGCGCGGGAATGATGGTTGCCTGCACGTTGCGCAAAAACAGCCAGATGACCGCGATGACCAGCACGATGGCCAGCGCCAGCTCCAGCTGCACGTCGTGCACGGTGGCGCAGATTGTCACCGTGCGATCCGTGACGGTGATGATCTCCACATTGCCGGGCAGCGTCTGCCGGATGCGCGGCACCAGCTCGTTGACGCTGTCGGCCACCTCAATGACGTTGGCTCCGGGCTGCCGCTGCACGGAAAGAATGATGGCGGGACGGAATTCCTGCCCTCTCCCGGCCACATAGGCGGCAAGACGGGCATTTTCCGCCCCTTCAACCACCTCGGCCACATCCTGAAGCCGCAGCGGTGCGCCGTTCCTGTAGCCGATGATGACGCGGGCGTATTCCTCGGCGGAAGCCAGCTGATCGTTGGCGTCAATGGTGCTGGCGCGCTCCTTGCCGTCAAAGCTGCCCTTGGAGTCGTTGACGTTGGCACTGTCCACGGCGGTGCGCACGTCGGCCAGCGTCAGGCCCGCGGACGCCAGCGCCCTGGGATTGACCTGAATGCGCACGGCGGGACGCTGGCCGCCGGAAAGCGTCACCAGCCCCACGCCGGGCAGCTGCGAGATCTTCTGAGCCAGACGCGTATCCACCAGGTCTTCGAGACGGGTCAGCGGCATGGCGTCGCTGACCACCGCCAGCGTCATAATGGGCGGGTCCGCGGGATTGACTTTGCTGTATACTGGCGGATTGGGCAAATCCCGCGGCAGCAGACTGTCCGCCGCATTGATGGCCGCCTGCACTTCCTGTTCCGCCACGTCCAGCGGCACGGACAAGTCAAATTGCAGAGTAATGACCGAGGCCCCCGCCGACGACAGGGACGACATCTGCACCAGACCCGACATGGTGCCGAACTGCCGTTCCAGCGGGGCCGTCACCACGGCCGCCATGACATCGGGCGACGCTCCGGGGTAGAAGGTCTGCACCTGCATGGTGGGATAGTCTATCTGCGGCAGGGCGGCTATGGGCAGATAACGATAGGCCAGCAGGCCGGAGAGAAGAAGCGCCGCCATCAGAAGCGATGTGGCAATGGGACGAAGAATGAAAATGCGCGAAATATTCATGGAAGGGAAAGACTAGAACTCCAGACAGAGGCAGACGGGGCAGTGATCCGAACCGCGCACGTCGGCCGCGATCCAGGCATCCGCCACATTGGAGCGCAGTTCCTCGGAAACAAAGAAATAGTCGATGCGCCAGCCGATGTTCTTTTCCCGCGCCCGCGTCTTGTACGACCACCACGAATAGCAGCCGGGCTCGTCGCCATGACACAGACGGAAAGTGTCGATATAACCAAGAGAGACAAAGCGATCCAGAAAGGCCCGCTCTTCCGGCAGAAAGCCGGTATTTTTAACGTTCTGCTTCGGTCTGGCGAGATCAATTTCTCTGTGGGCGATATTGAAGTCTCCGCAGACAACGATGGGCTTGCTTTTGCGGCATTCTTCCGCATAACGCACGAAGGCGTCGAAATACCCCATCTTATAGGGCACGCGCCTGAAGCGTCCCGTGGGCCTGCCGTTCTCGTCCAGCTCTTCAGCTCCGCCGTTGGGAAAATACCCATTAAAGAAGTGAAAACGCTCGAATTCCAGATGCAGCAGGCGGCCTTCGCCCTGCCACTCGGTTTCCGGCAGTTCGTGGCGCACAAAAAGCGGCGCCTGCCGGCTGAAGACCGCAACGCCGGAATAGCCTTTTTTTACGACGCTGGACGCCCACTCGCTGTGCCAGCCCTCCGGCCGCGCCAGCTCGGGAGCAAGCTGTTCCGGGGTGGCCTTGGTTTCCTGCAAGGCAAAGACATCCGCGCCGGATTCCTGAAACCAGCGCCATTCCTCCTTGGCGGATATGGCACGTAACCCATTGACATTCCAGGAAACAAAAGTTTGACGCATAAAAAACCTCGCGTGTTTTCCGTCCTGACCATAGCCGAGCCCGCACGGGAGAGCAAGACGTTCCATTGCGGGGCGGGGCGTTTTCTGCTACGCTGTTTCACGCGTAGGAACGCAACTTTTTACAGGAGTTCAACATGGACTTTTTGCCTATCCGTCGCGCCATCCTGAGCGTGACTGACAAGACGGGTCTTGTGGACTTTGCCTCCTTTCTCGTGGAGCACAAGGTGGAGCTCGTCTCCACCGGCGGCACGCAGAAGGCTCTTGAGCAGGCGGGGCTGCCGGTAACGGCCGTCAGTACCGTCACGGGCTTCCCCGAGATTCTCGGCGGCCGCGTCAAGACGCTGCATCCCAAGATCCACGCGGGCATCCTCTGCAACAAGGACAATCCCGAACATCTGAAGACCATTGCCGAAAAAGGTATTCTTCCGTTCGATCTCGTCTGTGTCAATCTCTACGATTTTGCCGGTGCGGTGGAGCGCAAGCTCTCGCTGGAACAGGCCGTGGAGGAAATCGACATCGGCGGCCCCTGCATGATCCGCGCTGCGGCCAAGAATTTCCACAGCATTCTGGTGCTGCCCTCCACGCAGTGGTATGACGCGGCCAGAGAGGAAATGCTTGCTCACGACATGCGCGTGGGTCTGCCGTTCCGTCAGCTCATGGCATCGCGGGCCTTTGAGGCCACGTCGCGCTATGACGCGCTGATCTGCTCCTATATCCGCCCCGGAGACTAGTATTTCCCGCCTCGAAGGAAACCTCCAGGGACTGAAGCCCAGCCAGACCAAGGGCTTGCAGCGCCTGCTCAACCGACGCTTTCCGCAGGGAGACGTCTATACGCTTGAGCAGGCGCGCGAGCTTGCTCTTCTGTCGCGCGCCACAGGCCGTCAGATCGGCCTGCTCATCAATCGCCGGGGGCGCGTGGAAATGGTCATCGTGGGCGAACCCGGCAGTCTGCTCATTCCCGAACTGCCCCGCAGCCGCGTGGGCGCGGATCGTCTGCGCGGTCTGCGCCTGCTTCATACGCATCTGACGCCCGATCTGCTCAGTCAGGAAGATCTGATGGACATGCTCTTCCTGCGTCTCGATGCGGTCGTCGTCCTGAGCGTCAACCCTGCGGGCGATCCCGTGCAATGGCAGGCGGCTCATCTGCTGCCCGGCCCCGGCGACGCGCCTTATCGCGTGGACGCTCCCCGGCCCTGGGAACGCACGGCCGCCGACCTTGCCGCCACGGCGGAAGCTCTGGAAGAAGAGCTGGCCCGCGACGGCAGCGATGCGCGGGCCGCTTCCGACGCCCCCCGCGCCCTGCTGGTTTCCGTTTCCAGCCAGCCGCGCATCCAGCAGGAACGTCATCTTGACGAACTGGCGGAACTGGCCCGCACGGCGGGTCTTGAAGTCGCCGGACGCATGGTGCAGCGCGTGGCGCAGGTCAATCCCAAGTTCATCATGGGCAAGGGAAAAATGGCGGAACTGGAAGTGCTCGCTCTCCAGCACCATGCCGGAACCCTCGTCTTTGACGGCGAACTTGCCCCGGCGCAGCTGCACAATCTTGCGGACATCACCGAACGCAAGGTGCTTGATCGCACCCAGCTGATTCTGGACATCTTCGCCCAGCATGCCGTGACCAGCGCCGGCAAACTGCAGGTGGAACTGGCCCAGCTGCGCTATACGCAGCCCCGGCTGACGGGCAAAAACCGCGCTATGGACAGACTCATGGGCGGCATCGGCGGACGTGGCCCCGGCGAAACCAAGCTGGAAACGGATCGCCGCCGTATCCGCGATCGCATGGCCCGTCTGCGCAAGGAGCTCGACCGCCTGCGCAGGCAGCGGGCTTTCACCCGCGGCCGCCGCAACCGGCAGGGCATCCCTCTGGCCGCCCTTGTCGGCTACACCAACGCGGGCAAGTCCACCCTGCTCAACAATCTGACGCGCTCGGACGTTCTGGCTGAAAACAAGCTCTTTGCCACGCTCGATCCCACCACCCGGCGGCTTCGCTTCCCTGCGGAGCGGGAAATCATTCTTGCCGATACCGTGGGCTTCATCCGTAATCTGCCCAAAGAGCTCATGGACGCCTTCCGGGCCACGCTGGAGGAGCTTGACGCGGCCGACGTGCTTGTGCATGTGGCCGACGCCTCCCATCCCGATCTTGTCCTGCAAATGGAATCGGTGGAAACCATTCTCGAAGAGCTGGAGCTGCATCAGCGCCCGCGCCTGCTCGTGCTCAACAAGTGGGACAAGCTCCCCGTGCCCGCCCGCGCCGAGCTTCAGGACGCCTTCCCCCACGCGCTGGGCGTGTCCGCCCTTACCGGCGACGGCCTCAACGCCCTGCTGCGCCGTCTTGAAGAACTGCTCCTGCAACCGCATCCTCTCGCCATCCCCGTCTTCCCCGACGACGCCTCGTCGCCGCTTCAATAGCCTCGTCTGAAAAACTTTCACGTTTTTTTGGGGGGAAGGGAAACCCCTCTGCCAGCGCGAGAGGGGTTCCCCTTCCCCCAGGCCCCATCCCTTCC
>CAMBWG010000045.1 GCA_945871415.1 uncultured Desulfovibrio sp. | reverse complement strand
AAAGGTAAAACGCGAGGCGGCGGCACAGCGCCGCCCGGCCCGAAGTGAGCGGAAATACCGCGTTTTTCCGTGAAACAACAGGCCGTATGGTTTGCAACGCGAAGCGTTTCAAACTGAAAATGCTCAGATACGCTTTTGGAGAAGGAGGCGGAGCATTCCAGTTCCGCCTCTCTTTGCTGCGGAGGAAATGGGCGGGAGGCGGCGCCGTCCCTCTTGACGGGGCATGGCGCGGCGTGTATCCTGCGGCCTCTTGGGATATTTCCGTTTGAAATGTCCGTATTTCAAACGAGCGGCTGTCCGCTTCTGCGGAAGGATTTGTTGCGCATTCGGCGCGGACGGATTCCCGGATCGGAGCAGCTCTTTGCATTCAGAGTCCTGCGGACTCTGCGCATTTCAACAAAAACCCATTGCGCGCATCGTGATCGCCCGCGGCGTGTTGCGAGAGAGTCAATGGGCTCATCAAGGAGTGTATCATGAAAAGAACCTATCAGCCCAGTAAGGTCAGACGGGCCCGCACTCACGGTTTTCGCGCGCGTATGGCGACCCCCAGCGGTCGTGCCGTGCTGCGCCGTCGTCGTGCCAAGGGCCGCAAGCGTCTGAGCGCCTAATTGTGGAAAAGGGGCAACCCCCGGCTCTCGATGCGGGCGAAAACGTTCTGCGCCGGACATGGCCGCGAGAGCGCCGCATCATCAGACGTGCCGAGTATACGGCGTGTTATGAGGCGGGCCGGCGTTTCCACACGGAACATTTTCTTGTTTTCGTCCGCTGCGGGCGGGGCGACAGCCCCGCCCCGGCACGTCTGGGATCCGCCGTTTCCCGCAAGGTCGGCAAGGCCGTCTTGCGCAACAGGATCAAACGGCTGCTGCGAGAATTTTTTCGGCATCACGTCCGTCATATCCCTGACGGGACGGATATTGTCGTCGTCGCCAAGAGGCAGGCCGGAGAGGCCGCGCTGCGTCAGTCCGATGTGGATCGGCAGCTGGGCGCGGTGCTGCGGCGTCTGAGCAAAACCTTTCCGGTATGACGGCGATACACTTTTGTTCTCAGCGAAGGCCTTCGCCGGAGAACGCATTCCGGCGTGTCCCGTTCGCGACCCCCCTGGTCGCGGCGGGGCACGCCGTGCCTTTTGCGCCCCCTGCGGGGCTGCGGCAACGGGCTTGAGGCATGAATATCGTACGACGTATCGCCATTGCGCCCATTCGCTTTTATCAGCGTTTCATTTCGCCGGCTCTGCCGCCGGCCTGCCGCTATCTTCCTACCTGTTCAGCGTATGCCGCCGAAGCCATCGCCGTTCATGGCGTCGTGCGCGGCGGCTGGCTTGCGCTCAAGCGTCTGGCCCGATGTCACCCGTGGGGGGGATCGGGCTATGATCCCGTTCCGCCGCCAGCGCGGCGCAGCTCGTCCACGTCCGAGGAGTAACCGCCCCCATGCAAGACAGTAAAAATCTCGTTATTGCCATCGTCCTCTGCCTGCTGATTCTGGTCGGCTGGAGCGCTCTTTCGGAGCGCATGGGCTGGATTTCCAAGCCCGATCCGGCTGTGATTGCGCAGCAGCAGGAGCAGGCCCGCAAGGAAGCCGAGGCCGAAAAAGCCCGGAAGATGGCTTCCGCCACCACGCCCGACGGCAAGCCTCTGCCCGCCTTTACCCCCGCGCCGGGGAAGGAAGTCACCATCAGAACGCCCCTCTATACGGCGGTATTCCATACCGGCGGCGGCATTGTGCGTTCCTTCTCGCTGAATCACTACCGTTCCGGCGTGGATGCCGATTCCCCGGTCATCAATATGGTGGACGCCACCACGGCGAATTTTTCTCCTCTGGGGCTTGTGGTCAACAAGCAGCCTTCGTGGAGCAACGGCGTCTGGTCCTACGAGGGCGCAGACAGCTATGATGTGGCCGAGGGCAAGTCCGTGACGCTGAAGTTCACGGGCGAAGTGGATAAGATCCGGCTGGTGCGCGAGCTGACCTTCAGCGCCGACACCTATCTCGTCAAGGAGCGCGTGCGTCTGGCGACGCCGGAAGAAACCTCCCGCAGCGTGCGTCTTGAATTCACCGTGGCTTCCGACAGCCGCTTTGCCGCGGGCGGCAACTACGACGCCATGCGCGTGGCCTGGGACAACGACGGTTCGCTGGCGGAAGAGTCCTCCGTGGAAAAGCTCGCCGCCGTGGTGACGCAGCGCGGCCGCATTTACTGGGCCGGTCCCACCAGCACGTATTTCCTCATGGCCATCATGCCTGCCGTGAGCGACAACGTGGGCCTGCGCGCCTGGACGCAGGAAGCCGTCTTCCGCGCCTCTCTTGAGCCGCAGGAAATCGTTGTGGAGCCCGGGAAGGAAGCCGTGTGCGACGTGTCGTACTGGATCGGTCCCAAGGAACGCGCCCGTCTGCTGGCCGTCAACGAAGAGCTGGCCAAGAGCGTGGACCTCGGCATGTTCAGTCTGATCGGCAAGGGCTTGCTCTGGCTGCTGGCCAAGTTCTACAGCTTTGTCGGCAACTGGGGCGTCGCCATCATCCTCCTGACCATCCTGATCAAGGCCGTATTCTGGCCGCTGACCGCCAAAAGCTATGCGTCCATGGAGCAGATGCGCCGTCTCAAGCCGCAGATGGATGAAATCCGCGAGCGCTGCAAGAATGACAAGCAGGCCATGAACAAGGAAGTCATGGCGCTGTACAAGACCTACGGCGTCAACCCCGCCAGCGGCTGCATTCCGCTGCTGATTCAGCTGCCTGTGTTCTTCGGGCTCTATCAGGCGCTGCTGACGTCCATCGAACTGCGGCACGCCAGCTTCATTACCTATCTGCCCGGCACGGACATGCTCTGGCTGGCCGACCTGTCCTCCAAGGACCCCTACTATATTACGCCGATTATCATGGGCGTGACCATGTTCATCCAGCAGCGTTTCAATCCGCCTGCTTCGGACCCGACGCAGCAGAAGATCATGATGGCGCTGCCCTTTGTCTTCACCATTCTTTTCCTGGGATTCCCCTCCGGCCTCGTCATCTACTGGCTGGTGAACAATATCCTGTCCATCCTGCAGCAGTGGATGATGTCGCGCAAGCAGCGACTCGACAAGTAGAGCGTTTCATCTTTGAAAAAATGTGAAACGTGAGGCGGCGACACAGAGCCGCCCGGCCCGAAGTGGTTGGAAAAGAATGTGTTTTTTCCGCGAAACGACAGGCCGTATGGTTTGCAACGCAACGCGTTTCAAACTGAAAATACTTTAGTACCGGAACCGCGTTCGTCATGCGGACGCGGTTTTCCGTATACTGCTCTGGAGAAGCAAATGCGAAGCCGTCCGGTCCCCGGGCGGCTTCTTGGAGTGTTCGGGTCTGCTGCCCGTGATTCCGCTCAAACAGCCGGGCGTGGAAGCGCTTTCGGCGAGAGGGTTTGTGCATGGAAGGTTTCAAGGAATTTGAAGGAAAAAGTCTCGATATGGCCATTCGGGAGGCTTGCGAATATTACAACGCCGTCCGTGAAAAGCTGGAAATTGAGATTATACAGGATGCCAAGTCCGGTATTTTCGGGCTTGTAGGCGCGCGCAAGGCCAAGATCCGGGCGCGCCGCGCGGCCCTGCGCGAGGCTGTTGCTTCGGCGCTGGGCAAGACCGGACGCCGCGCGGAAGCGGCCGATCCTGCCGCCGAGGGCGGCGAGGCTTCCCGTCCGGCCAGAAGCGAACGGAACCGTCCGCCGCGTCGTGCCGAAGGCGACGCAACAGAAAACCGGCGGCAGCGCGCGCCTCGCAAGACCGGCGCACGTCCGGCGGCCGCTGAGGCCGAGATGCGGCCTGCCGCGCCGCAGGCGGAAGAAAAGGCTCCGCTGCCTGCGGAATCTGTCATGCCCGCAGCGCCGCAGGAAAAACCCGAACCTGCCGCGGCCCCGTCCGTGCCTGCCGTCCGCGTGCCCGCGGATTTGTCCGATCCCGCGGATGACGGCGACGACATGGGCATGCAGCAGACCGCGGCGGATATTGATCCCGAGCGTCTGGCGGCGCTGGCCGGCGAGGCCGTGGGGCGGCTTGTCCGGCCCATTGCCGGCGAGGATATCGTTTTGAAGGCCGATGTGCTGGACGGGCGTGTGCGCGTTTCGGTGGAAGGCGCGGAAGATTCCGGCCTGCTCATCGGCCGGGAAGGGCAGACCCTGGCGGCTTTGCAATATCTGGCCTCCCGCATTGTGTCGCGCGCCGTGAACGCCGCCGTACGCGTGCAGCTTGACGCGGGGCGCTACCGGCAGCGTCAGGACGAAAAGCTGCGGGAAATTGCGCTTGCTCTTGCCGAGCGTGTTCGTCAGACGGGTCGTTCCTTCTCCACGCGCCCCCTGAGTTCCTATCATCGCCGTATTGTGCATCTGACCCTGCAGGATGCGCCGGATGTGCAGACGCGCAGTACGGGCGACGGCCCGCTCAAGCGTGTGGTCATCTGCCGTCGCCGTCCCGAACGGGGGCAGGCCTGATGGATACCATTGCGGCCATAGCCACGCCGCGCGGTGCGGGCGGCGTGGGGGTTATTCGCATTTCCGGGCCCGAAGCCCGGGACGTGCTGGCGGCCGTGTTCCGGCCGTCGGCCCCTCTTGCGGATTTTCGTCCCTGGGTGCTGCATCACGGCGTGGTGCTGGATGACGACGGGCCGCTGGATGATGTGCTGGCCGTATTCATGCCGGGGCCGCGTACCTTTACCGGCGAGGATGTGGCGGAAATCCAGTGTCACGGCGGCGTCTATCTGGTGCAGGCCGTTCTGGAGGCCGTCTTGCGCAAGGGCGCGCGGGCTGCTGAACGCGGTGAGTTCAGTCGTCGGGCCTATATCAACGGCCGCATGGATCTCAGTCAGGCCGAAGCGGTGGCCGAACTGATCGCCGCGCCGTCCCGCGAGGCCGTGCGTTATGGTCTCCAGCGTCTGGAGGGCGAACTGGGGCGGCGTGTGGCGGATTTGCGGGCCGGACTGGATCAGGTGCGCATGCAGATGTGCCTCGCCGTGGACTTTCCCGATGACGAGGTGGAGTGTCTGCCGCCCGAAGAATTCTCTCTGGCGGTGCGGGACGTGGCGGACGGTATCGAATCCCTGCTGGCAGGCTGCCGTCGAGCCGCCGTCATGCAGGAGGGCGCTCCCGTTGTGCTGGCGGGGGGCGTCAATGCCGGAAAGTCCAGTCTGATGAATGCCCTGCTGGGGCGCAGCCGGGCTCTTGTAACCGATATTCCCGGTACAACGCGGGATTTTCTGGAAGAATGCGTCAACGTGGACGGGCTGCCCGTGCGTCTTGTGGATACGGCGGGGCTGCGCGAAAGCGGCGAGGTGGTGGAGCGTCTCGGCATTGAGCGCAGCCGGGAAAAAGTGACGCAGGCCGACGCCGTGCTGCTGCTCCTGGATGGAGGCAGGCTGGGAGAAGACGGCGCTGCGGCGCAGGTCTGCCCTGACCCTGCCGCTGTGGAAGCGCTGGAGCTGGCGGGTGATCTGCCGGTGCTGCTGGTCTGGAACAAGATGGATTTGTGCCGTCCCGTCTGTTTTCCCCCCGCCTGGGCCGGGGAACGTCCCTGCGTCATGATCAGTGCGCGCACGGGCGAGGGTGTGGATGAGCTGGCTGCGGCTCTGCGCGGGATGCTGCTGCGGGATGCCGCAGCGCGGCCGCCGGAAGACGGGCTTGCCCCCAATGCCCGGCAGGCGCTGGCGCTGGAGCGGGCGCTTGAAGAAATAAAGGCTCTGCGGGGTGACATTCGGGCAGGCAGGAGTTATGATTGCTTGTCCGTTCGTCTGGATACGGCGTTGGCGCATCTGGCGGACGTGACGGGCGTGGATACGCCCGAAGAGGTCTTGAACAAGGTTTTCGCGTCGTTTTGCATCGGTAAATAGCGTCTGCCGCCATTCCCGGCGGAGGGCCGCCGTGTGCAGTGACGCCTCTTTTCCTTCTCCGGCGGCCAGAGGCCGCCTCCAGTGCCGGATTGCCGTATGTCGGATTTGGACGTCTTACGTCGTCGCCTGAGCAGTGACGAGATCAACGCCATGCCCCTTTATCATTATGAAGGGCAGGTTCATCTTGTGCGAACGCCGGAGGAGCTGGCGGCCGTCATGCCCATGCTGGAACGGGAACGCGTTATCGGCTTTGATACGGAAACACGTCCCTCCTTTCGCAAGGGGCGGGTCAACGCCCCCTCTCTGGTGCAGCTGGCAACAGAGGAGGCCGTTATTCTCGTACAGCTGTCCTGGCTGCCGCTGGACGAGCGGCTGGCGGCTCTGCTGAGCGACCCCCTTCATGTCAAGACCGGCGTGGCCATCGGCGACGATATGCGGGAGTTAAGAAAGCTGCATCCCTTTACCCCGGCCGGTCTGGCCGATGTGGGCGCGTTTGCGCGGGCCCAGCAGATTCCCAGTCAGGGATTGCGCACGCTGGCAGCCAATCTTTTTGGTCTGCGTATTTCCAAAGGGCCGCAATGTTCCAACTGGAGCGTCAAGGTCCTGAGTCAGCGCCAGATTCTCTACGCGGCGACCGACGCGTGGATAAGCCGCGCCATTTATCTGCGCATGCTGGAGCTGGGGCTTGTGCCGGGGAGCGTCGCCGCATGAACCGGCCCCTTCTGCGGGATACGGTTGCCGCGCCGCTGGTTTTCTTTACGGGCGGAACCGCGCTGCGGGCCCTGAGTCGTCACCTTGCCGCCCATGCGGTTCCCGCCGTTCATATTGTTACCACCTTTGATTCCGGCGGCAGCACCGCCGTCTTGCGGCGGGCCTTTGCCATGCCTGCCGTGGGCGATATCCGTCACCGGCTCGGGGCGCTGGCCGATCCTGCCGTGGTGCCGCCGCGGGTTCTGGATATCTGGGAATGGCGCATGCCGCAGGAAGGCGATCCCGGACAGCTGCGGGACGAATTACGCGCCATCGGGGAAGCCTGGCATGCCTTCTGGCTGGATGTTCCCGAGCGTTTCGCCGCCCCGCTACGACGTTATTACTGCGATTTTCTGGCGCACATGCCCGCGGACTTCGATCCCCACGGAGCCTGCTTTGGTAATCTGGTGATTGCGGGCGGCTTTTTGCGTCATGAGCGCCGCCTTGATCCCATTCTGGCCGCCTGTGCCCGTCTCTTTGCCGTTCGGGGATCGGTGCTGCCCGTAGTGGAAGGGAGCTTTCATCTGGCGGCGGAACTCTCCAACGGCGTCATACGTGTCGGACAGCATCTTTTCGGCGCTCCGGCGCAGCCCGTGCGCCGTCTGTTTCTGACCGTGCACGATCCCGATCACGGCGTGTGCGAGCCCACTCCCTGCCGTCCCCGTATCGTGACGCGCGCCGCTGCCGCCATTGGCGCTGCGGGCCTGTTGTGCTATCCTATGGGCAGTTTCTATTCCAGCGTTCTGGCAAATCTGCTGCCGGAGGGCGTCGGCCGGTGCGTGGCCGCCGCCGGCTGTCCGAAAGTCTTTATTCCCAACAGCGGCGGGGACAAAGAGTGCCCGTCCTGCACCATTCTCGGGCAGGTGGAGTGCCTTTTGCGGGCGCTTCAGGCCGACGCCGCCGGTATCGGCGTATCCCGGCTTCTGACGCATGTGCTTGTGGACAGCCGTCAGGGGCGTTATGGCGGGCAGGAGGATCTGGTTCGTCTGCGTGAACTGGGTATAAACGTCATTGATGCCGCCATCGTCATGCCCGATGAGCCGCAACGCCACGATCCGCAGGCCGTCAGCGCACAGCTCCTGCGCCTGCGCGATGAAAACCCTCAGGAGTCGGCCATTCATGCCTGAGACGCCAGCCCCTTCCGCCGCGCCCTCCGCGACGTTGAAAATTGATGGCAGCCTTGCCGGAAGGCGTCTGGATGCCGCGCTGGCTGAACTTGTGCCGGATATGGGCGTGCGGGCCCGTCGTCGCCTGATAGAACGCGGTGCCGTACGGCACAACGGACGCCGGGCGCAGGCGCCCGGGCAGACCGTGCGGCAGGGCGATGTGCTGGAACTCGTCGCCGCTTGTGCCTCTGAGGCGCATTCCTCTTTTCCCTGGGGGTACCCCCGGCAACATCCGCACGTTCTGGCGGATGCTGCTCCTTATATCTTTCTGTTCAAGCCTGCCGGGCTGCATACGGTTGCCCTGCGCGGCGGTTCCGCTCCCAGTCTGGAGGCGCTGCTGCCCGAAACGCGGCCCCGGACGCCGCTCCGGCTGTTGCAGCGCCTGGATTTTGAAACTTCAGGGCTGGTATGCGCCACCGCCTTGCCGGAAGCCGAAGAAGCTTTTCGCCGGGCGGAACGACAGGACGAAATCCGCAAGGACTATCTTGCGCTGCTGCTGGGCTGGCTGGAAAAGCCTGTAACGGCGCGTGCGGCCATTGACATGGATGGCGGCGCGACCGTGCGGGTTCGGGATGCGGAAGGCGAGGCCGGCCGGCATACCTGCTTTGCTCCGCTGGTCCGCTGGCAGGCGGGGGAGGCCGCCGCTGTGGCGCGGGCTCTGGGCATGCCCGATCCGAAGGCTGAGCTGACGCTGGCCGCCTGCCGGATCGGACGGGGAGCCCGGCATCAGATCCGCGCCCATGCCGCATGGCTGGGTCTGCCTCTCTGGGGTGATGCCCGCTATGGCGGCGGCAGCGCCCCTTGTTTCTTTCTGCATCATGGAAGATTTCATATGACCGCCGCCGAATGCCGCTGTCTGCCGTTGTGGCTGCCGGCGCTGGCCGAAACGCCGGGCGGCGCGCCCGCGACGGTGCGTCGCTGGCTGGACGCGCCTGTTTCCACCGCTATTTTCTGAGGGAGGGAACGAAAGAAAAATCTTTCAGCGGCGGCACAGCGCCGCCGGCCCGGAGTGGCGGAAAAACCGCATTTTTCCGCGAAACGACAGGCCGTATGGTTGAGACGCAAAGCGGTCCCAACCTGACAAAGCTCTATGGCGCGCGCGACGCCTCGCGGCGTTGCGCCCGGCTCGGGAGAATCCGGCCCTTCAACCGTTTACGCCGAGGAATCGCATGTTCGCATCTCTGTTGCCCAAATCCGCTCCCTTTTTTGAAATGCTGCAGGAGCAAAACCGCATACTGTGCGACATGGGCGCCCTTCTGGGGCGCATGTTTGAGGCAGGCGCGGACAAGGACGCCATCCACAAGGAGATTTCGCTTCTGGAAGAAGAAGCGGACAAGCTCCATGTGCGCATTGTGCGGGCCCTTTCACAGACCTTCATCACTCCCATTGATCGCGAGGATATTCTGCGCATCAATCAGGCACAGGAAGATGTCATGGACTGCGTGCAGAGCCTGAGCACGCGTCTGCATATTTTTGAATTTTCGCGGGTACGCTTTCCGGCCGTCAAGCTGGTTCAGACCATGGGGGGGCTGCTGGAGCTTTCCCGCCTCATGCTGGACGGTCTGACGCGCAGGGAAGACTGCCACAAGACACGCGCCTTTCACGAGCTGCGCGGCGATTGCGATATGATGCTGGCCGTCGGTGTGGCCGAACTCATGGACGAGGACACCTCGTCGCCGCAGGCCCTTCTTGTGCTGTTCAAGTGGAGCCAGATTTACGACCGCATCGAAATCATGCTGGGCGCGGTGAACAATCTCGCGGAAACCCTTGAAGAAGCGGTGCTGAAAAATGTTTGATGTGCCTGTGCTGCTGGCCCTGATTGTTCTGGTGGCCCTTGTCTTCGACTTTACCAACGGCGCGCACGACTGCGCCAATGCCATTGCCACGGTCGTCTCCACCAAGGTTGTGACGCCCCGCTTTGCCGTGGCCGCCGCCGCCGCGCTTAATCTGGGCGGCGCGCTGCTGGGCACGGAGGTCGCAAAGACGCTCGGCGGCGGCATCGTTCTGCCCGAAGTCGTGCAGGGCAGTCATGTGCTTGTGCTCGCCGCGCTGGTGGGTGCCATTGCATGGAACTGCATCACCTGGTATTTCGGCATCCCTTCTTCCTCCTCGCATGCCCTGATCGGCGGGCTCATCGGCGCTGCCGTGGGGCAGGGCGGTCTTGCCACGCTCAATATGGGGGGCATCGTCAACAAGGTGCTGCTGCCGCTGGTGCTGTCGCCGCTGTCCGGTTTTGCCGCGGGCTTTCTTATCATGTGGCTCATTTACTGGATTTGCGCCCGCATTGCGCGCGGTAAGGTCAATGCCGCCTTCCGTCGCCTGCAGCTGCTTTCGGCGGGCTTCATGGCCACCAGTCACGGCCTGAACGATGCGCAGAAGACCATGGGCATCGTCACGCTGGCTCTGCTGATTTTCGGTAAGGTGGACAGCGTGGAAGTGCCCCTCTGGGTCAAGCTGAGCTGCGCTCTGGCCATGGCCCTCGGCACGGCCGTGGGCGGCTGGAAGATCGTCAAGACTATGGGACACCGCATCTTCAAGCTGGAGCCCGTGCACGGCTTTGCGGCCGAAGGCGCGGCATCGCTGGTCATCAGCGGCGCATCCATGCTCGGCGCTCCCGTGAGTACCACCCACACCATTTCCGCCTGCATCTTCGGCGTGGGCAGCAGCAAGCGCCTCTCGGCCGTGCGCTGGGGCGTCGCCGGGCAGCTCGTGACCGCCTGGGTGCTGACCCTGCCCGCGTCGGCTCTGGTGGGCTTCATCTCCTACTGGCTGCTGCACTTTATCTGGAATTAGATTTTTCTTTCTATTGGGGGAAGGACCCCCCCTTGGCTGGCGCGCAAGGGTGTTTCCTTCCCCCCAGGCCCCCCATCC
>CAMBWG010000044.1 GCA_945871415.1 uncultured Desulfovibrio sp. | reverse complement strand
TCTCCACCTGCTACCAATGCGGCAACTGTACGGCGGGCTGCCCCGCCGGCTTCGTGTATGACAGACAGGTCAACCAGATAATGAGGGGCGTGCAGCTTGGTCTGAAGGATCAGGTTCTGAATTCGCGGTCCCTCTGGATGTGCCTTTCCTGTTCCACCTGCAGCCTGCGCTGCCCCAACGATATTGACGTGGCGGCAGTGATGGAGACCTTGCGGCACATGGCGCGCAAGGAGGGACGCGTGACTGTTCCCAGGGTGGAAAAGTTCTGGTTCTCCTTCCTTGATACCGTGCGCCGCTTTGGCCGCACCTATGAAATCGGCACCATGGCCCTGTACATGCTGCGCAGCATGCGCGTCTTCACCGACGTGGATCTTGCGCCCGCGGCGCTGGCCAGGCAGAAGCTGGGCTTCAAGCCCCATGTGACGCCCAACGGCGGGGCCGAAGCGGTCGGCCGCATTCTGAAGCGCTACGAAGAACGCGCCAGGCGCGAGGGGGTGCGTCCATGAATTTTGCCTATTATCCCGGCTGTTCCGCGGCGGGCTCTTCCGCCGACTATGAAATGTCCACGCGCGCCGTCTGCCGCGCGCTGAAAATCGGCCTGCAGGAAATTCCCGACTGGAACTGCTGCGGTTCGACCCCGGCCCATGCCGTGGATACGGAGCTTTCGGCCGCCCTGTGCGTGCGCAACCTTGATCTTGCCGCGCGCATGGACGCCGCAACGGTGGTGACGCCCTGCCCCAGCTGCCTTTCCAACCTGAAGCACGCGGGCAAGCGGATGGAAAATCCGGCCTTCCGCGCGCGGGTGAACGAGCTGCTGGACAATCCCGCGGCGGAAACGCTGCCCGAAGTGACGTCCGTCATGCAGGGGATCGCGTCCTGTCGCTCGGCGGCGGATATTGCCGCCAATGTCTGCAAACCGCTCAAGGGGCTGAAAATCGCCGCCTATTACGGCTGTCTCATGAGCCGTCCCGCCGGGCTGATGCAGTTCGGCGATCCGGAGAATCCGACCCTGATGGAAAATCTGCTGGCCGCCTGCGGCGCGGAAATGGTGGACTTCCCGCTCAAGACGGAATGCTGCGGCGCGTCCTTCGGTATTCCCGAACGTCCCATGACGGCCATCAATTCCGGACGCATTCTGAAACTGGCTGCCGACATGGGCGTGGACGCCATCGCCGTGGCCTGCCCGCTGTGCCAGATGAATCTCGACCTGAGGCAGAAGCAGGCCGGCAAGGCGGTCAACGCCTTCTTCAACATGCCCGTGCTGTATTACACCCAGCTCATGGGCCTGGCCTTCGGCCTTGCCCCCCGGGAGCTCGGTTTGCACAAGCTGTGCGTCAGCGCCGATCCGCTGCTGCAGAAACTTGACGGTCTGCGTCGGGAAGAAGCCCTTGCCGGTGCCAAGGCCAAGGCCGCCGAAGGAGGCAACGCATGAGAATAGGCGTCTTTATCTGCCATTGCGGCAGCAATATCGGCGGCACCGTGGACTGCGCCAGGGTGGCGGAGCTGGCCCGCGCCTTCCCCGACGTGGCCTATGCGACCGACCTGATGTATTCCTGCGCCGAGCCGGGACAGGCCGCCATCGAGGCCGCCATTCACGAACACAAACTCGACGGCGTGGTGGTGGCGTCCTGTACGCCGCGCATGCACGAACCGACCTTCCGCCGCACGGTGGAACGCGCGGGTCTCAACCGTTACATGTTCGAAATGGCCAACATCCGCGAGCATGTGTCGTGGATTGGCAAGGACAAGGAGGCCAATACCAACAAGGCCGCCGAGCTGGTGCAGATTGCCGTGGAAAAGCTGCGCCGCGACAAACCGCTGTCCGCCAAGTCCTTTGACATCAACAAGCGCGTGCTGATCATCGGCGGCGGCGTGGCGGGCATTCAGGCCGCTCTGGACTGCGCCGACGGCGGCGTGCCCGTGGTGCTGGTGGAACGCGAAGCCACCATCGGCGGCAAGATGGCGAAGCTCGACAAGACCTTCCCCACCGTGGACTGCTCGGCCTGCATTCTCGGCCCCAAGATGGTGGACGTGGCCCAGCATCCCAATATCACGCTGTACGCCTATTCCGAAGTGGAGGACATCTCCGGCTACGTGGGCAACTTCACGGTGAAAATCCGCAAGCGTCCCACCTATGTGGACTGGAGCAAGTGCACGGGCTGCGGCGCGTGCACCGAAAAATGCCCCAGCAAAAAGACGCCGGACGCCTTCAATGAATTCACCGGTCCCACCACGGCCATCAACATCGCCTTCCCGCAGGCCATTCCCAAGAAGGCCGTGATCAATCCCGAACACTGCCGCCAGCTGGTCAAGGGCAAGTGCGGCGTCTGCGCCAGGGTGTGCCCCACCGGCGCCATCAACTATGAAATGCAGGAAGAGATCGTGACCGAGGAAGTGGGCTGCATCGTGGCGGCCACGGGCTATGATCTCATGGACTGGACCGTGTACGAGGAATACGGCGGCGGCAAATATCCCGACGTGATCACCTCGCTTCAGTACGAACGCCTGCTGTCCGCTTCCGGCCCCACCGAAGGGCACATTCTGCGTCCCTCCGACGGCAAGGAACCCCGCAACGTGGTCTTCATCCAGTGCGTGGGCTCGCGTGACCGCTCCATCGGACGGCCCTACTGCTCGGGCTTCTGCTGCATGTACACCGCCAAGCAGGCCGTGCTGACCAAGGATCACATCCCGGATTCGCAGTCCTACGTCTTCTACATGGACGTGCGCGCGCCGGGCAAGATGTACGACGAATTCACCCGCCGGGCCATCGAGGAATACGGCACGGAATACATCCGCGGCCGCGTTTCCAAGATTTACCCCGACGGCAACGGCCATCTCGTGGTGCGCGGGGCCGACACGCTCATGGGCGAGCAGGTGGAAATCCTCGCCGACCTCGTGGTGCTGGCCGTGGGCGTGGAAGCCAGCAAGGGCTCGCCGCAGCTGGCCGAAAAGCTGCGCATTTCCTATGACAGCTACGGTTTCTTCATGGAAAGCCACGTCAAGCTGAAGCCCGTGGAAACCAATACCGCCGGCGTTTTCCTTGCCGGCGTGTGTCAGGGCGTGAAGGACATCCCCGCTTCGGTGGCGCAGGGTTCGGCCGCCGCCGCCAAGGTGCTGGCCCTCTTTGCCCGCGACAAGCTCGAAAATGATCCGCAGATCGCCGCCGTGGACGTCAAGCGCTGCGTGGCCTGCGGCAAGTGCATCCGCTGCTGCCCGTTCGGCGCCATCAAGGAAGTGGAATTCCGGGGCGAGGTCAAGGCGCAGGTCATTGAAACCGTGTGTCAGGGCTGCGGCGTCTGCACGTCCACCTGTCCGCAGGGGGCCATCCAGCTTGCGCATGCGACCGACAATCAGATTCTCGCGGAGGTGAACGCGTTATGCCAGTGCTGAACGGCAAAGAACTGCGGATCGTAGGCTTTCTCTGTAACTGGTGCTCCTACGGGGGCGCGGACACGGCGGGCGTGGCCCGCGCCGGTCAGCCTACCGACCTGCGCATCATCCGCGTGCCCTGCTCGGGGCGCATTGACCCGCTTTTCATCGTAAAGGCCCTGCTCAACGGCGCCGACGGCGTGCTCGTGTCCGGCTGTCACCCGCGCGACTGCCACTATTCGGCGGGCAACTACTATGCCCGTCGTCGTCTGGAAGTGCTCAAGCAGTTCCTTCCGGTGCTGGGCATCGACGACCGCCGCTTCGAGTACACCTGGGTGTCGGCCTCCGAAGGCCAGCGCTGGCAGCATGTGGTCACGACCTTTACGGATCGCATCCACAAGCTGGGCCCCGCGCCCCGTCTGGAAGACGCCGAACCGCTGCTCAAGATCGCGGACATGGCCCTGACCTCCCTGCGCCCGCTGGGCACGGGACAGAACGCCGCTCTGGACGATCTCAAGGCCGCCATCAAGGCCAAACTGCCGGAACTGGACTGCGTCATCGGCTGGCAGCAGGGCTACGACGCCGCCCATACCGTGCCGCTCTTCATGCGCACGCCCGAAGATGTGGACAAGCTGGTCTGGGGCCCCTTCAACGTCAACAATCCCGCGACCTATCTGCCCTCCTTCAAGGGCAGGAAGGTGGGCATCGTGGTCAAGGGCTGCGATTCCCGCTCCGTGGTGGAACTGCTTCAGGAAAATCTGATCAAACGCGAAGACGTGACCATCTTTGCCATGCCCTGTCAGGGCACGCTGGACATGGCCCGCGTCAATCAGGAACTGGGCCGCTATTCCGCCATCGACAGCGTGAGCTATGACGAAGCGGGCGTGACCATCGTTGCCGACGGCAAGGAACACCGCTTCTGCATGAACGACTATGCGCAGGGCAAGTGCTACGGCTGTACCACGCCCTCCGCCGTGCTGGCGGACACCCGCCTCGGCACGCCCGAAGCCGTGCAGCCCGGCGCGTACACGCCGCCGGAACTGGCCATGCTCGACGCCATGACGCTGGAAGAGCGCCTCAGCTTCTGGAAAGGCCAGATGGAACGCTGCCTGCGCTGCTACGCCTGCCGCAACGCCTGCCCCATGTGCGTCTGCCGCGACTACTGCATTGCCGAAAGCCGCGAACCGCAGTGGATGACGCAGGAAGCCACGGCCAGGGAAAAGCTCTTCTTCCAGACCATCCACGCCATGCACCTTGCCGGACGCTGCACGGGCTGCGGCGAGTGTCAGCGGGCCTGCCCCGTGGGCATTCCGATTCTGGCCCTGCGGCAGCAGATTGCCCGCGCCGTGGCGCAGCTCTTTGACGGCTACAAGCCCGGTCTTGATCCTGAAGCCGTGCCGCCCCTGCTGGGCTACGAGCTTGAGGAAAAGAACATCCATGAGAGGGAGTGGAAATGAGCATCATCCGTTTCGTCAATACCGACGGCCTGCCCGCCTTTCTGGCGTACCTCTCCAAGGATGCGCGCGTGCTTGCGCCGGTGGAAAAGCCCGCCGACAAGAAGTCCGTGGTCTTCGAGGAGTGGACGCAGGGCAAGCCCTTTACGCTGGAAAAGGCCACCGTGCCCGCCAAGGAAGCCGTGCTGCCCCAGTGCGAGACCCTGCTGACCTACAAACGCGACAAGGACCCCGAAGATCCGTCGCGCGTCAGCCTGAAGCTGGACGACACTCCGCAGGCCGTGCCCACGGTGGTCTTTGCCTGCCGCCCCTGCGACGCCCGCGGCTATGTGACGCTGGATCGTCCCTATCTTCAGGGACCTATGGTCGATCCCTACTACAAGGCCCGGCGCGAACAGCTGACCGTGCTGACGCTGACCTGTCCGCGCGGCTGCTCCACCTGCTTCTGTCACTGGGTCGGCGGCGGTCCTTCCTCGCCGGAGGGCTCCGACGTTCTGATGACCGAAGTGGAAGGCGGCATTGTCCTGCAGGGCCTGACGCCCCGCGGCGACGCCCTGCTGGAAGGCTCCGGCCTTGAAGACGGCGCGGCCCGCTTCCCCGACGCCGAAGCCGCCCGCAAGGCGGCCTGGGCCACGCTGAACAAGGCTCCCGATCTTAAGGAAGCTCCCGCAAAGGTGGCCGCCCGTTTCACGGATGCGGACTTCTGGGAAAAGGAAACGGATCGCTGCCTTTCCTGCGGGGCCTGCACCTACTTCTGCCCCACCTGCTACTGCTTCAACATCACGGATGAGGGCGACGGCTACCAGAAGCCCGGCCGCCGTCTGCGGACCTGGGACAACTGCATGTCCCCCCTCTTCACCCGTGAAGCCAGCGGGCACAATCCGCGCACGGCCAGGGCGTTGCGCATGCGCAACCGGGTGTCGCACAAGTTCGCCACCTATCCCGAAAACTGGGGGGCCTTCTCCTGCAACGGCTGCGGCCGCTGCATCAGCAACTGCCCCGTATGCCTTGATATCCGCGCCATCGTGCTGGATGCCGTCAAGACAGAGTCGTAGGAGTGCTTTTATGGTTCTTCATTCTCAAAACGCATCGGCAACCGGGGGCATGCTGCGCGAGATCAGCCCCCGCCCTCTGCCGGGAGGCAATCCCTATCAGCCCATGCCCGCAACCGTGCTGGAAGTCATTCAGGAAACCGGCAACATCAAGACGCTGCGCGTCGTGCTTGACGATGCCGAGGCCATGAAAAACTTCCGTTACGAGCCGGGCCAGGTCGGCCAGCTCTCCGTGTTCGGCGCGGGGGAATCCACATTCGTCATCAATTCGCCGCCGTCCTGCAAGGATTATCTCCAGTTCTCCGTCATGCAGGCCGGGGAAGTGACGGCCGCCATTCATCGCCTCAATCCCGGCGACAAGGTGGGTGTGCGCGCCCCTCTGGGCAACTACTTCCCCTACGAGCAGTGGAAGGGCAAGAACGTCTTCTTTGTGGGCGGCGGCATCGGTATGGCGCCCATCCGCACCATCATGCTGCATCTGCTGGAAAACAAAAAGGACTACGGCAAAATCAGCCTGCTCTACGGCGCCCGCAGCCCCCGCGATATGGCGTACAGCTATGAATTGCAGGGCTGGCTGGACAATCCCGATCTGGACTGCACCCTGTGCATCGACAACCCCTTCGAGGGCTGGCAGCACAAAGTCGGTCTGATCCCCAACGTGCTGACGGAGCTGCAGCCCAGCCCCGACAATACCGTCGCCGTCCTCTGCGGCCCGCCGATCATGATCAAGTTCACCCTGCAGGCCCTCGAAAAGCTGGGCTTTGCGCCGGAGAACATCGTGACCACGCTGGAAAAGCGCATGAAGTGCGGCATCGGCATCTGCGGCCGCTGCAATATCGGCAGCCATTACGTCTGCGTCGACGGCCCGGTCTTCACCCTGGCCCAGCTGCAGGAGCTGCCGCCGGAACTGTAACGCGCTCCGATTCGGAATCATCCTCCTCGACACGGGGAAACGGGGAAGTCCGCCGGGGGACACCCCGTTTCCCTTTACACTGAATGGAAATTTTTCATGAGAGATACCGCGTCTCCGCAGACTGTCCCAGACAGACTGGATTCCATTGCCAAGAGGTTGTGCGACAGGACCGGCCCGACGTCTTCGACGTCGGCCGGGCATCCCCATATGATGCCTTCCCTGATCGAGTTGAAGAACATTATCGATACGCTGCGCTCCGTACTCTTTCCGGGCTATTTCAACACACGTCCTTTCCATGAATTTTCACTTTTTCATCATATCGCTTCCGATATTGACGCCGTATACGGCCGGCTGACGGATCAGATATGGAGGGGCTTTCACTTTGCCTGCGCAGAAAACGGCACGACCCCGCCGTCTGTCGAGGAAAGCGGCCGGCTCGCTCTGGCGCTGCTGGATAAGCTTCCAGAAATACGCCGGAAACTGACTGCGGACGCTCAAGCCTGCTATGAGGGCGATCCGGCGGCGACGAGCCCGGGCGAAGCCGTCTTCTGCTATCCTTCAATGTATGCCATGACGCATCACAGGATTGCGCACGAACTGTATGTTCTTGGCGTTCCGCTTATCCCGAGAATTATTGCGGAAATGGCGCATTCTCATACCGGCATAGATATTCATCCCGGCGCAAGCATCGGCAATGCCTTCTTCATTGATCATGCGACAGGGGTCGTCATAGGCGAAACATGCATCATAGGGGATAACTGCCGCATTTATCAGGGTGTGACACTGGGCGCCCTTTCTTTCCCCAAGAATGAGGACGGTTCGCTGGTCAAGGGAATACCGCGCCATCCGATTCTGAAGGATAACGTGACAGTCTATGCCGGCGCTACCATTCTCGGGCGGATTACGATAGGAAGAGGAGCCGTTATAGGCGGTAACGTCTGGATTACCGAAGATGTTCCCGACGGGAAAAAGGTCACGCAGAAAATCTGATCCGATTTACCGGCCGTGCCCGGAGCCCCTCCATACCGCGGTTTCGTTTCCCGCATTTTCAAATGGAAGCGTGCGGACGCTCCGGCTGACGCCCGTGCCGGCCGGGTCGCAAACGGTAACATCCCGGAGCGTTTTACCTTTGAAAAAGATAGGACGCGAGGCGGCGGCACAGCGCCGCCCGGCCTGTCGTTTCGCGGAAAAACCGCGCTTTTTCCGCGAAGCGACAGGCCGTATGGTTTGAAACGCAACGCGTTTCAAACTGAAGATGCTCTGAATACGGTTCGGAAGAAAAGCAGTCTTCAGGAGGAAGGGCATGCCAGATTTCTATGAGGCCTGTGTCTTTGCAGCCTGGCTTGTGGGGGGCTTCGTTTCCGGTGTCAGCGGAATTGGAGGCGCTATGGTGGCCTTCCCCGTACTGGCATTCTTTATTCCCGTGCATCAGCTCATCCCGTTGACCTGCGCCCTGAACGTCATCATGGATGCCTGCCTGGCCGCCATGCATTTTCGTTACTGCCGCAGCAGCGCCCTCTGGCCCATGCTGGCGGGGAGCATCCCCGGCTCCTTTGCCGGACTCTATATCCTGCAGATCTGTTCCGGAGCCGTGCTGCAGGGGGCCATAGGATTGTTGCTGATATATTACGTATACTGGCAGAAGACATTTCGCGTCCGGGGCTCAGCCGCCCATCCTCGCCTGCTCGGAGTCTCGGCGGGCTTTGGTTCGGGTCTTCTGGGAACAGCGATATCGTTCGACGGCCCTCCCATAGGAGCCTACGGGCTGTATATGGGCTGGGAACCCCGCGTCTTTCTGGGAACTCTGGGAATTTTTTTCGTCATTCGCGGCTCAATAACCGTTATCCTGCAATACTGCACAGGCTTCTATACGTCCGATGTTCTGCGCTACCTCTTTTTCGGCGCCCCGGGCGTCATTTCAGGGACGCTGCTGGCCTTTCCGGTAGTCAGACATATTCCGCAGCAAACCTTCCAGAAGGTACTCTTGATTATTATCGGCATAGCTGGCGTCATTTGCCTTGTGCGTTCGTTCCTGTAGACCGTGCGGCCCCTTCTCTCCGTCCCCGGCAGTGCGCGGCGGGTCTTCCTGATGGGGAAAGGGGCCCCCTCTGAAAAGACTGTTCTGGCCCATGAGCGCAAGGCCTGTATCATGCCGCTCTCATCAGCATTGATCGCCTTTTCATCACCGAAGAACAGGGAGCTGTCCGCCTCAATCGGCTCCGGAGCGGCAAAAAGAACTGCCCCTCGCCGGCCTTGACATCTTCAGGAAGGGCACATAACAACTATTCAGAAATGCTCGCTGAGGGCCGGCCAGCCACGGGAAACCGCGGGCCGTCGGAGTTACCAGCGGGCATTTCCTTTTCCAGCCTGTGGCGATAGAGTTTAAGAGGTGATTGTCAACTCGGAGTTTTCCATCTTCAAACTCCTTGACCGTCAGCTTAACGGAATAATCCTTCGTTCCTATGCGCAGCGCCGCCTGAAAGCGGTGCATTTTTTATGCTCGGATTATTTCGTCATCACAGCTTTCCACCGGCTTCGCATTCCGCATCAAATCCGGCAGGGCCGCCACGGCTTCCAGCTGGGCAAGCCCTCCTATGGCGTCCTCATCGCTGAACTTCATGAGTATTTTCAGTTTGAAACGCTGTGCGTTTCAAACCATACGGCCTGTCGTTTCGCGGAAAAAACGCCGTTTTTCCGCTCGCTTCTGGCCGGGCGGCGCTGTGCCGCCGCCTTGCAATTAGCCTTTTTCAAAAGCAACTTGCTCAAGGCGGGAATCCGCGCCATCCGCCCCCTGCCCATCTGTATCCGGGAACTACTTTTTCCGGGCCTCGCTGCCCGGAACCCCGGCAAGGCCGTCTTCCGTGCGGGCCGCCGTCTCTCCGGCATCAACCGCGCCCCGCTTCTCCACGTCCGCCAGACGCTGCCGCAGGCTCTCGTCCTGTCCGGCCAGCGCCTGCGACTCCGCCTGTCGTGCCGCTTCCGGCGTCATACGCGACGGGGCCGGAGGTTCCGCGGCGGTCGAAACGCCGGGGACTGTGCCGTTGACGGAAGCGGCAGTAGCATATATACGTTTTTCTCCTCTGGAACGAACTGTGGAAAGTCGTCCAGCCGCGAAAGGCGATGCTCCAGCATCGTCGACCGAATGGGGAGTTAGGGCGCCCCCCGTTCCAGAGGAATTCCCACCTTTCATGCTTCCCAGCCGAGTGCCGACAGATTTTGTCTTTTCCCGATAGACGCTCTTGAAGACTGCCTCGCCTGCCTTTTCGTTTCTGCCACGATTGACAGGAACGACGGCGTTTGACAAACTGAAATCAGTCTTATGACTGGCCCCGTTATCGCCCGCCGGGTGTGAGATCAAAATCCCCCGGCCGGTATCTCCATCCTCGTTGACCGCCGGGATGGAGGACGCGACACGGGGCTTTTTTGGTGGAAAAAACCTGCCCTCGTTGGCGCGCTCCCGCATGCAGATTGACGCCCGCGCCTACCCCTGTCATCTGCCCACCTGTATCTGAAAACTACTTTTTCCGGGCCTCGCTGCCCGGAACCCCGGCAAGGCCGTCTTCCGTGCGGGCCGCCGTCTCTCCGGCATCAACCGCGCCCCGCTTCTCCACGTCCGCCAGACGCTGCCGCAGGCTATCTGTCCGGCAAGCGCCCCGGCTTCCGCCTGTCGCGCCGCTTCCGGCGTCATACGCGACGGAGCCGGAGGTTCCGCGGCGGTCGAAATATCGGGGGCTGTGGGGCTGTGCCGTTGACAGGAACGGTGGCGTCTGACAGACTGAAACCAGTCTTATGACTGGCCCCGTTATCGCCCGCCGGGTGTGAGATCAAAATCCCCCG